>CAZDER010000032.1:0-6814 GCA_964504505.1 uncultured Gammaproteobacteria bacterium
ATGCCGACACCGCTTCGGGTAACGACTCTGGCGTCGAGGGTACGCCAGCGACCTTTATCAACGGCGAGTTAGTGAGCGGAGCCGTGCCATACGCCACGTTAAAAACCAAGTTACAAGCAGCTGGTGCCAAGAGTTAAGCATTGGTTAACACACAATCGCCCTGCGTCAGCGGGGCTTTTTTGTTGCTTATCTAGTTTCATAAGTGTAAACTGGTAACTTATGCACCGTGGACGAATAGTAGCGTTTATCTTGATAGGCTTGAGCATCATCGGAACGATATTTGTGGCGTTACCACGGATTACGTCGCCTTTAGGATCACTGTCAACCAAATTACGCATCACGACTTCATTTTATCCTCTGTATTTCTTCACGCAAGCCATAGCTCGCGATGATGCTACAGTTGTTAATCTAATGCCGGCTGGAGCTGAACCGCATGACTATGAGCCGACTCCACAGGCTATTATGGAGCTTGAACGTAGTCAGATGATTGTCGTTAATGGTGAGCTAGAACCATGGTTTACGCGTCTGCGGACGGAGTTGGCTGCCAATGGCAGGGTGCTTGTCACAACAGGCAATGATCTCTCGTCTAAGCAAAGTGTAGATGAAGGTTTACATGGGTGGTTGAGTCCGCGTTTGGCACCACTGATTGTCGAACGCATCTACGTTGCTATGGCTCGCATGGATCCAAATCACGCCGCTCAATATCGCTCGCACACAGACCAGTTGCTGGAACAATTGACAGACTTAGATTTGGAGTTCAAACGCGGCTTACAAGGCTGTCAACAGCACAGTTTTATTACAGCTCACTCGGCGTTTGGATCTTGGGCAGCTGCCTATGGACTTACACAGATAGGCATTGCGGGACTTTCACCAGCCGACGAACCTAGTCCACAGGCTTTAGCTAAGCTTACGGATTTTGCTAGAACACAGCAGATCAAGTACATCTTCTTTGAGGCTTTGGTCAATCCAAAATTCTCTGATACTTTAGCTCGCGAACTCGGAGTGCAGACGTTGGTTCTCAATCCGTTGGAGGGTTTGACCGCGGCAGAGCTAGCAGCCGGAAAAACCTATTTCACCGAAATGCGTCAAAATCTTGTTAATTTGCGTCTAGCTCTCTCATGTCCTCCTCTCCAACCCATCCCGTAGTGGAAATTAAAGACGTGTCATTTAGATACCTGGCGCATCCTGTGCTTGAGCATATCAATCTCACCTTGGAAACAGGGGATTACCTTGGTATCATTGGTCCAAATGGTGGTGGAAAAACTACCTTGCTCAAAATCATGCTGGGATTGCTCACGCCAGAATGTGGCTCTGTGCGTTTGTTTGGCGTAGATATAAGTGTTTTTCGTGACTGGTCAAAAATCGGTTATGTACCGCAGCGAGCTATTCATTTCGACCGTCAATTTCCTGCCACCGTGGTCGAGGTCGTTGCGATGGGTGGCGTAGTCAAACATGGACTTGGTCGTATTTGGCGGCGCGATGATACTCGACGTATAGACGCGGCTTTGGAACAGGTCAATATGCGCGCATTTAAGCAGCGTTTGATTGGTGAACTTTCAGCTGGAGAGCAACAGCGAGTGTTTATTGCCCGTGCCTTGATTAACCAGCCGCTGGTTCTATTTTTAGATGAGCCAACGGTGGGCGTGGATGTAGCGGCGCAATCTCAATTTTATGCACTCCTTAAAACACTCAACCAAACGTTAGGTTTGACGCTGGTATTGGTCTCGCATGATATTGACGTGGTAGCTAGTCAAGCTAGCCATATCGCTTGCGTTAACAGCCGTCTCATCGGTCATTGTTCAGCGCAGGAGTTTGATGCCAGTACTGCCATTAAGGAACTCTATGGCAAAGATATTAAGTTTATTGTTCATGCTCACTAATCTATTTCAGTACGCCTTTGTCCTACGTGGTTTTGAGGCTGGGCTCATCATGGCGGTCATTGCTCCTCTCGTGGGCGTGTTTTTAGTCTTGCGCCGTTATTCGCTCATGGCCGATACGCTGTCTCACGTGTCGCTCGCGGGTATTGCTATCGGACTTTTACTCGGTTTTAATCCGCTGCTGACAGCACTCGTGGTTTCCAGTGCTTCGGCTATGTTGATGGAAGCCTTACGTACCACTAAACGCGCATATGGCGACACGGCACTCTCGTTGTTTTTATCTGGCAGCCTGGCTCTAGCGATCGTGCTTATCAGTCTTGGACGCGGTTCAACGATGAATCTTTTTAATTATCTGTTTGGCAGTCTGCTCACGGTGAGCGTGGCCGATGTACGCTTGATGGGCATACTTGGAATTGGGGTTGTGTTGTGCGTCGGCTTTTTTTACCGCGAGTTTGTGTACATCTCATTCGATGAAGAAGCGGCACGCGTGAGCGGTTTACCCGTTCAAAAACTCAATCTGTTTTTTATGGTGCTCGCCGCCATCGTTATTGCTCTTTCCATTCCAGTAGTTGGCATTCTGCTTGTCTCTGCACTTATGGTGATTCCAGTCGTAACGGCATTACAGTTCAAGCAAAGCTTTACGGCTACTGTGTGGTTGGCGGAGCTTATTTCACTCATTGGTATGACGCTCGGGATCATTGCTTCGTTCATTTTTGACTTGCCGTCAGGCGGCACGATCGTGTTAGTTTTGTTAATGATGTTTAGCTTGACTTTATTGGGACAAAGACTGCAGACATTCTATCTTGCACGAGTGCGTTCGTAACCAAGTTTGACTATCTCCGTGGTTACAAAGTAGATCGCTACGAGACTAAAAATCATGGCTAGATGCAGACTGGATGGAGAATGGAAGTGAAACACGTTTCTTCCGAAGCAGGTGTAGGGTAAGACAAGCGTAATGATAGCCGTCGTGATCGTTAACCCTGTGAGCCAGGTTGATGGTCGTCGTGCTAACCAGCAAGGCAACTTGGTTCTCACCGAATACAAAAAAACTAATTCAGTTAGAACGCTGCCCATGAACCAGTTAGTTTGTAAGATGGCTGGATCATTTCGGAAGAATAGACCAAAAAACATAAAATCAAATAACGTACTGACCACGCCTAAAAGTGTAGCGAGTTTAATCATGTCACGCACTTGATAGGAATGCGGGTTATGTAGCTCGGCTTTGTCGACAGTATCGGTCGCAATCGCGAGCATGGGAAAGTCTGACAAGAGGTTGAGAAGCAAGATTTGGATCGGTAGCATGGGCAGTGTGGGAATCAGAAACGAAGAGATGGCTACGGCATAAAAATTGCCAAACTTAGACGCGAGTGTAGCTTTGATGTATTTGAGGGTGTTAGCAAACACTTCGCGGCCTTCACGGATACCGCCCACGATTACCTCGAGGCTGTGTTGCAAAAGTATGATGTCGGCAGTTTCACGAGCAATATCGGAGGCACCTTGAACCACAATGCCGACATTGGCGATTTTTAGTCCTGGCGCATCATTGATGCCTTCGCCGAGAAAACCAACCTCAAATTGTTTTTCGAGACAGCCAATAATGGCGTGCTTCTCGGCGGGTGAAACGCGAGCAAAGACATGATGCGTTCGAGCCGCTGCTAGTTGAGCGTCTTCGTCCAGAGCCATAAACGCAGCACCTGTCAGCACTTCTTCGTGGGCTTGGATTAGTCCAATCGTTTTGGCTACTGCGCCAGCCACCTCTGGACTATCGCCAGTCAAGATTTTAACTGCCACGCCTAGTTGTTGCGCTTCTTTGAGTGCACGCGGAGTGCTGACTTTAATGGGATCTTCAAAGGCGATTAGACCTTGCAAGCTAAAGCCGTGTTCTTCTTGGTGAGGAGCATAGGTACGAGCCTCGCCCATAGCCTTGGTGGCTACGGCTAAGACGCGTTTACCTGCACAGCCTTGTTCAGCTGTCCAAGCCAAGGCTGTTGGTGCGATGGTATTATGCTGATCGACACAACTTGGCAAGATCGCTTCGGGCGCTCCACGAATAATTAACGTGGCTGTTTTGCCATCTAACACCAATGTGCTGTTACGTCGGCGCATGGGATCAAAGGGAATCTCGGCTAGACGTACTAGTTGGCATAATTCCCGTTGTTCTGCTCCTTTGTGTGTCTGCCACAGAGCGATGTCAAAAGCGTTGTTGGCTTGCCGTGTCGCGTTACCGAGGCAGGCCGAGGCGAGAGTGGCATAACGCAGAGCGGTAGTGTTGTTTGGTGCGTAGGTGTCGGCTACGCGCATTCTATTTTCCGTTAACGTGCCAGTTTTATCCGTGCATAAAACCTCGATGCTGCCTAGATCCTCAATCGCCGATAAACGTTTGACTACGACTTTGTGCTTAGCTAAACGTAGGGCACCTTTAGAGAGCGAGATGGTGGTAACCACAGGCAAGGCTTCTGGAATGACGCTAACCGCGAGGGCAATCGCAAATAAAATAAGCTCGAGTGGATTATTGTTGCGTCCGTGTAAGGCGAGATGCAGCACGAACATACCCACGATCGTCACGACCACGAGGCGCAAGATGAAGCCGCTAAAATGGCTGATGCCTTTTTCAAAACTGCTCTCATGTTTAGTTTCAAGCGCGAGATGAGAGATAGTGCCCATCGCTGTTGCCATGCCAGTGGCGATCACGATGGCTTGACCGCGACCGCTCACAATCGTCGTGCCAGCAAAAACTAAGTTAGTCACTGCATACGCCTGTTCGGTGGCGCTTGCGAGCGGGTCAGCTGATTTGTTTACTTGAACAGACTCGCCGGTCAAAATAGTTTCATCGACCATGCAGGCTTGCGTTTCGATCAGCCGTGCATCGGCTGGTACGATGTCGCCAGCCTCGAGCAAGATGAGGTCTCCGACCACGAGTTCGCGACTAGGAATAGCACTTTCGTGTCCAGCGCGTTTAACTCGTGCACTTTTGACCACGAATTGCTTGAGCAAATTCAGAGCGTGAACAGAATGATATTCTTGCGAGAAACCCAGCAGAGCATTGATGCACACAAACGCCATGATCATCATGCCTTCGATCACATCGCCCATACCAAATGAGACGAGAGCTGCACCGATTAGCAGATAGATAAAGGGCGAGCGCAACTGCCGTAAAAACAGTTGCCAAGGTGAGGTTTCGTGGCTAGCTACCTCGTTCGTGCCTTGGGATGCCAAACGTGCGCTGGCCTCGGTTGGGTTTAGCCCGTGGAGAGACGTTTTTGTCTGTGTCAAGACCTGACCAACGGAGAGGGTTGTAAAAGGAGCGAAAGGCATATTATGCTGCTATGATAGCAGATATGCCCACTCCTTTCCGTTTGGCTGCTCCGTATGCTCCGGCGGGCGATCAACCCGAGGCGATTTTGGCGTTGATCAAAGGTGTTAGACGCGGCGATCGCTCTCAAACGCTCTTGGGTGCGACCGGCACAGGCAAAACTTTTACGATTGCCAACGTGATTCAAGCCGTGCAAAAACCGACCCTTGTCATCGCTCACAACAAAACTCTAGCTGCGCAATTATGCAACGAGTTTCGCCATTTTTTTCCCGACAACGCCGTCGAATATTTTGTCTCTTACTACGACTACTATCAACCCGAAGCCTATTTGCCGCGTACCGATACCTACATCGCAAAAGAGGCGATGATCAATCAAGAGATTGACCGCTTGCGTCATGCTGCCACTCAAGTGCTGCTCACGCGTAAAGACGTTATCATCGTTGCCTCGGTTTCGTGCATTTACGGTCTAGGAGCACCGGCAGCTTATCTGGACACCGTTTTACATTTGGAACGCGGTCAACGCTTTGAGCGCGAAGGCGTGATCCGTCAGCTCGTCGATACTCAATTCACGCGCACGCCGACAGATCTCACGCGCGGTAGCTTTCGTGTGCGCGGTGAAGTGATTGAGCTTATGCCGATGCATGAAGAAAAAGTTTATCGTTTAGAGTTTCCAAACGGAGTGCTTGATCGCATTGCCGTAACAGATCCTGTCACCAAAGTAGCCACGCGCGAACAAGAGGACGTGTGGATTTTTCCAGCCAAACACTTTGTAACGCTTGGTCCAGAACGGAAACGAGCCATCCAAGCCATTCGTGCGGAATTGCAAACCTGTCTCGATGTGTTTGAAAAACAAGGTAAGTTATTAGAGGCTGAACGCTTAGATCGGCGCACCAAATACGATTTAGAAATGATGGAGAATCTTGGTTATTGCAATGGTATCGAAAATTATTCGCAACCCTTGTCCGGTCGTGCGCGAGGCGCACCGCCTGACACGTTGTTGGCTTATTTTCCAGAGGATTTTTTATGCGTGATTGATGAGTCGCATGTGACGTTGCCGCAATTGCAAGGCATGTACGAAGGCGATCGTTCACGCAAACAAACGCTGATTGAGCATGGTTTTCGCTTGCCCTCGGCAGCCGATAATCGACCGCTGCAATTTGCAGAGTTAGACACCAAGATACAGCAGACTATCTGTGTTTCAGCTACGCCTGGTCCGTATGAGCTCAAACATTCCGCACAAATTGTCGATCAAGTCATTCGTCCGACGGGGTTGGTTGATCCGGAGATTTTGATCCTGCCAGTTACGCCAGCCAAACATGTGCCAAGCCAAGTCGAGGACTTGCTCGAGCGCGTGAAACCGGTCATCGCTCGCAAAGAACGTGTGCTCGTCACGACGCTTACCAAAAAAATGGCCGAGGATCTGACAGAGTTCATGAAAGAGCGCGGTTACAAAGTCAACTATTTACACAGCAGTATTAATACGGTCGAACGTCTCGAGGTTCTATCGGAGTTTCGTAAAGGGACGTACGATATTATCGTGGGCGTAAACCTCTTACGTGAAGGTTTGGATTTGCCGGAAGTTTCGCTCGTCGCCATTCTTGATGCGGATAAAGAAGGTTTTTTG
>CAZDER010000033.1:0-6797 GCA_964504505.1 uncultured Gammaproteobacteria bacterium
TGACATCGGCGAGAAAAAAGAAAACGCGCTCCCCTCATCTTGTCTTTTTTGTTGGGCGTGACCGCTCACAGTCTCTACCCCTACGTGCACCTCCCCGTTATTGGGAGCTCTCTCATCATCGGCGGGTGTCTTTTGGTGGTCTTTCTTTTTTTTGATACGTGCTACATGACGCGTGTCTCGTGTCTACTCCTGCTCGCCTTCACCCTCGGCCTCTACCGTTTTTCTCTCGCGCAACCAGTTTTGCCGCGCGGACTTATATTTGCGAATCCTAAGGGTCTCGCCATGTCAGCACCCACACCTCACACCGCCAATCAATTTGATCCGCGTCATTGGCTTGGTCGTGCGCGGGTCGAGTTGACTGCCTCTGCTTATCAACGTTTTCCTGCTGACGAAGCCGCCTTGCTGACAGGCCTGCTCTATGGCGCGCGGGATTTATCTAAAGCTGACAAACTGGCTTTTCGTCATGCTGGCTTAACACATATTATTGCGGTATCTGGTGCTAACATGACGATCGTAGTCGTGCTCGTGATGCGCCTTTTGCTTATAGTGCGCCTCTCTCGTCGTCAGGCTTTTGTGGCTTGTGGATTAGCGATTGGTGCTTTTACGCTCTTCGTCGGACCCTCGGCTTCGGTCGTTCGTGCTGCTCTGATGGGCTTTTTGATAGAACTGGCCCCGCTCGTTGGTCGTCTCGTCCGTCCGACTAGACTGCTATTGGTATCGGCTTTTGTGTTTGTGTTGTGGCAACCGTGGGCACTCGCTTTTGATCCGTCGTTTGCTCTGTCTTTTTTAGCTATGCTCGGTTTGCTTACGTGGGGTCGTTGGTTTGATGAGCGTTTGGCGCGTTGGGTGCGCTCGTCGGTAGTGCGTGAAATCAGTGCTTCTACATTGGCTGCCACGTTCATGACTGCGCCTTATGCAGCTTGGGCATTTGGTAACGTGACGCTTTGGAGTTTGCCGACAGGTCTACTCGTGTTGCCGCTTATTCCATGGACAATGGCACTAGGTTCTTTAGCACTCGTTCCACTCACAGTGAGCACTGGGTTGAGCGCGTTCTTGGTATTGCCAGCGTCGGGTTTACTGAAGACGATCTTATGGGTTGCTCGCTCACCTGATCATGCAAGCGTTGGTTTTTTTGATCACGCCCTCCTGTCGTTTGCTTGGTTAGGTGCGATCTACGCCATGATCTTTGGTTTATGGTGCATGACGCGTCCCAAAAAACTATCCACAGCCTAGTTGGTTTTGCTTGCCATTGTTAGATGTGATTGTCACAAAAGTTAGGGATGTTTGGTCATGGAATAAGCACGAGATCGCGTGATATGGGAAGCTGTGTCAGCGCGCATCAACACTTTTTTTGTCGCCTAAAGCCAACACTTCTATCCTTGTAGTGAGGATGCGCCACGGTTCGGTTCCCCCCAGGATAGAAGTGTTTCCGGCCTGGACGGGAGCCACATTCGGGCTTCGGCTTGAGTGCTCTGGTCGCGCCTCCTTAGCACGCTTGGAGTTCGCTTTTGCGACTGGCTTTTAGCCTCGAGCACGGATATCTGTGTATAACCGCCACAGATCAAATCACCACGGCTTTACATACAGTTGGAGAGCTTTGCCTCTTTCGCGCCATGCATAACGCGACAGAGGAGGAAGCCCTCGCGACATAGGGTTGTGTGGTTCCTTGATCGTTTCATAGGAGGTTCATCATGTTGGGTTTGCTGCGTAGGGTCCGCCGTTTGTGTCCGCCTCGTGTCTTGGCAGTGTCGGTGTTCCTCATGGTCTTCTTTTTGCCGTCATGCGCGGCTGGAGAGGAGGTGGTGGCGACGATGTCGAGGTCTGATGCTGGCGTGCAAGTACACGATGTCGTGTCGCATCAGCACGAGGACGCGCCACTAGTCTCCACGGCTACCAGTGCAGATGCGACTTCGTCACTTAACTTGGTGACGAGATCAGTCTTCGACGCAGGCCTACCGCTGGATAGTCTGGTGAGTTCCTCGAGTATGCCTGACGTGTTGGTCTCATGGTCAGACTCGTCCGACAGCGTTTCGACTGGCGATAGTGCTGCGACTCTAGATGTGTCACTACCCACTCCACCTGATGTGCCAGTGCTCGATAGAGAGGCACCCGACGTGTCAGTGTCTGATGTAGCAACGTCTGATGTAGCAACGTCTGATGCGCCACGTCCGATACTCGATGCTGTAGCGAGCGTGCCGGATAGTTCCGTCACGTTCGATGTGCACGCCAGTCCAGTCGATGTGGTTACGGCTGTTGTCGATGCGACTGCTACTGTCGTCGATGTTAGCCGCGATGCAGGTTACGACTTAGGTCGCGCCGATGGCTGCCACGAAATCATCGTACGTTTGCAAGGCGCACGTTTACCGACGTGTATGCTGGGTTGGGTAGCTATCCTCTACGATAGCGACGGTCATCCGCACGAAAGCACGCCAGGTTCTGCGCTGACCTTCATACTCTGCGGACGTTTGCGCGGGGTCTTGATCCTTTCGGCTCGTTGCGGAGGCGATTATCTGCTGGATTGGCCTGGTGCAGCTGGACAACCTGTCAATCAAGGTGGCGTGGCCTCGATCATGCTCGATGGTAACGAACTAGCCGATGCCGAGGCACTGTTTTGTCTCGATCACTTCAGTCCAACGCCCGGCGTACGTCCGGCTATCCCGCTCGAAACCTTCTTTTACGGTCGCTGTCCGTAACTCTCTCGAGCCTCGTGCCCGTGCCCGAGGCTCTTCCCCTTGACGGATTGTTCTCATGCGAGCGGTACGGTGCTATTGTGCCCGATAGAACGAAAACAGAACACGATTTCATTCTCATTTACTCCATCAAGCTCTTTATACACTCCTTATGTCCAAAAAAACTGAACAAGACGGCCGCGCCTTAGCTGTCCAAACCGCCATTGATCAAATCAAAGAAAAGTTTGGCGATGGTGCTATCATGCGTTTGGGTGAAGCTCGCAAGATGCAGGTTGAGGCTATTCCTACGGGTTGTTTTTCACTCGATATGGCACTCGGCGTGCTGGGGTTTCCGCGTGGTCGCGTGATCGAAATTTATGGTCCAGAAGCCTCGGGCAAAACTACGCTCGCTCAACACGTGATCGCCGAAGCCCAGCGTGCGGGTGGTGTGGCTGCTTTTGTCGATGCTGAACACGCTCTCGATCCAGATTACGCGCGTAAAATAGGTGTCAATATTGATGATCTGCTGATCTCGCAACCAGATACCGGCGAACAAGCCTTGGATATCGTCGAAACCTTGGTTCGTTCCAATGCGGTTGATGTGATCGTGGTGGATTCCGTCGCCGCGCTTACGCCCAAAGCCGAAATCGAAGGTGACATGGGTGATCAGCACATGGGTTTGCAGGCGCGTCTCATGTCGCAAGCCTTGCGCAAACTCACGGCTATCATCTCGCGCTCCAAAACCACGGTTATCTTTATCAATCAAATTCGTCTCAAAATTGGCATTGTCTTTGGCAATCCCGAAACCACGCCTGGCGGTACGGCTCTCAAGTTTTACTGCTCCGTGCGGGTCGAAGTCCGTCGTTCAGCACAGATTAAAATGGGCGAAAAAATTATTGGCAATCGTGTCAAAGTCAAAATCGTCAAAAACAAAGTGGCGGCTCCTTTTCGCACTTGCGAGTTTGACATTATGTATAACGAAGGCATCTCGGTGTCGGGTGATCTGTTAGATGCCGGCGTCGAGCTCGGCGTCGTCAATAAAAGTGGCAACACCTATAGCTTTGGTGGCGAGAAACTGGGCGTTGGTCGCGAAAACGCCAAAACAACACTCCGCGAACATCGTGAGCTGTTGATACAAATTCGTGAAAAATGCGTCGCCGCCCATCAAGCGCGCGAGCTAGCCGAAAGCGGAACCGTACTGCGCACCACTCCACCACCAACTGCAGACGAAGCCGCTCCAATCGAGGAGTAGGTGCCACTAAGCCAGTCGCCCAATAGCCTCCAGCCCAAAATGGCACATTTGGCCAAACCCTAGGTAAAATATTTTTGGCTTAGCTTGGGCTAAACCACCCCGCCCTTCGCGAGGGGCGGGGCTCGTCGGTTTTGTCTCAAATCTGCCATTTTGAATCAGGAAGGCTATTGGGCGACTGGCTTACCGCTGTTTGAGTTTGCTGGTTTGAGGTAAACTGCCCACATGTCTCGTCGTCGTAAACGTTCTCATCTTGATCTTTCACTTGATCCTGAAACTCGGCGCGGTCTCGCCGTAGTCAGTTTGTTTGCTTTCGCAATCATTCTATTGTTGGGATATTTTGAGCTAGCAGGCTCATTTGGTCGAGCGTTGGATGAAGGCGTGAGTCAGATTTTTGGTTGGGATAAGCTGACGCTGCCATTTGTGTTGATGGCGTGGGGTTATGCCGTACTCGCTCCAGAGCGTTTCTCGTTACGCCTCAAAAACGTTATAGGTATTCTGCTGTTTTTTCTGACCTTGAATCCGCTGGTGCACACTGTCAGCTTTGCAGCCAACACACGCGTGGCTGATGTGGCTTTAAGAGTAGCTGGGGGCAAACTGGGCGAGATGATTGCACTGCCACTCACGCAGTTTCTGGGTTCAGCCGGAGCCATCACGCTGACCGGAGCTGGCCTAATTGTAGCTTTTGTCTTGACTTTCAATGCGACTTTGACAGAGGTGCTGTTTATCTTCCGTTACGCGGGCAAGGGCTTAGCGTTTATTTTGGCAGCTATGCAAACCGTTTGGCAAAAACGGTGCGATGATCGGGCGCGAAAAACGCTTGCTGCACTCGCGCCAACGGTTAACGCCTTGCCCGCTTTAACCGCTGAACAAATGACAGCCACGCTTTCGACGCCGGTGCGAGCGGAAGACGCGTCAGACGCCAAAACAGCCGAAGATACCGAGGCAGAAGGTGCAGATGCGATGATTGAAGAACCAGTTCGTCTACCCAAACCTAAGCGTCGCTATCCTCGAGTAGAGATTCCGCTCGAGCTTTTAGAACGTCGCGATCAACGTCCAACTTCTGGTGATATCACGCATAACCGCGAGGTGATCAGGCGTACGCTCAATACTTTTGGCATTCCAGTCGAGATGGGCGAAGTAGCGGTAGGTCCGACGGTGACGCAATTCACCTTTAAGCCGTCGGAGGGTGTGAAGCTGGCGCGCATCATCGGCTTGCACAACGATCTAGCGCTGGCCTTAGCTGCTCACCCTATCCGTATCGAGGCACCGATTCCGGGCAAGTCGCTCGTGGGCGTCGAGGTACCTAACCAATCAGTGGCGACAGTAGGTATCCGCGAGATTTTTGACTCCAAAGAGTTCCGCGAACGTAAAAATCCACTGACTTTTGTGCTAGGCAAAGATGTTTCGGGCAAACCATGGGTAGCTGATCTGGCACGGATGCCACATTTATTGGTGGCAGGTGCCACTGGTTCGGGCAAGTCGGTGTGTTTGAATACGATCATCATGTCGCTCCTCTACATCGCGGGACCAGATGACGTAAAGTTTATCATGGTGGATCCTAAACGCGTCGAATTACAAATCTACAATGGGATTCCGCATCTCGTGACACCAGTCATCACCCGCGTGCCAGAAACGGTGAATGCGCTGAAGTGGGCATTGCGTGAAATGGATCGGCGCTACGATCTGTTGTCCAAGTTTAGCTCGCGCAACATCGCCGATTACAATGCGCGTGTCCAAGATAAGCTCTCGTATCTAGTGATCATTGTTGATGAGTTAGCTGATCTGATGGTGATGGCGGCGGCAGATATCGAGGGGCCGATCGTACGCTTGGCGCAAATGTCGCGCGCGGTTGGTATCCACCTGATTCTGGCCACGCAACGGCCATCGGTCAACGTGATTACTGGTCTCATCAAGGCCAATATCCCAGGCAGGATTGCTTTTGCGGTGGCATCTTCGATTGATTCGCGCACCATTCTCGATCAACAGGGCGCAGATAAACTCATCGGTCGCGGCGATATGCTGTTCTCTACGGCTGAACTGGCGACGCCTAAACGGATTCAAGGCGCTTTCTTGTCGGATGCGGAAATTAACCGGGTGGTTGAGTTTATAAAAACCAAATATGAGCCAGCTGATTACGACTTTGCCATCACCGAACGCGCTCAAGGTGGTCAGATGGTGTTTGGCGGTAACTCGACTTCTAACGATGACGATGATGATGGCGACGAACTATTGGGTGCTGCTAAGGATGAGATACTGCGTGCCGGCAAAGCCTCGGCGTCGCTTTTGCAACGACGACTTAAGGTTGGTTATGCGCGAGCGGCGCGTATTCTTGACTTGCTAGAACAAGAGGGTTTTATCGGTCCTTCCGACGGTGCTAAGCCTCGCGATATTCTCAAAGCCGACCTCGGTTTCGACGAACCACCACCGCCTCCAGCGGAAGGCGGAGAGGACGTTTAAACGCACGTCTTGTTTGTGTTTATCCAAAAATCCATCAATACTTCTGGCCGTCTGGGGCATGATCTGGTCGAGTGGCGTGAACGCGCTGGTTTAACTCATGCGCAAGCTGCGGCTATAACTAAAATCCACGAGTCGTTGATTCGGGTGTGGGAGGAGGAGCGTTGGGAAGAAGTTGGTGACGTGGTTTATACCGAACGCATGTTATGCGCCTATGTTGCCTTTTTAGGTGGTAACGTGCCGTATATGGTGCAAAAGTTTCATGCGGGTATTGCGAGCGAGCACTTTACCCGTCGGACCGAGGATCTGTTGCCGCGCACTCGTAAACTGTATCGCGCCGATTTTTGGGTTGGTTACAGATTGATTGCGGCTGGAGGTTTTTTATTGTTCGCGGCAACACTCGGTGCCTATGTATTTTTTCA
>CAZDER010000034.1:0-6788 GCA_964504505.1 uncultured Gammaproteobacteria bacterium
AAATATTGTTTCATATTTGAAGCTACGTTACTCGGGCATTTCCAAGGTGGCAAATTTGACTTAAAGCTTAGCAGGTATTAGCTTATTTGTGAGGAAAGAATCGTCTTTTACATATATTAGCCGCCAGAAGTTAGTCTGCAGAAAAGGTGTGCGAAGCGAACCTTAGTGGAGTAAACGTTGAAGAATCAGAAAAATCCCGTCGCAAGATGGGATTTTGGTATCTTGTGTGCATTTGGGTTATCGTTTGTTCATGAATACGATCATCGTGAAGACTGCGAACGTGAATAATTTGAAGCAGGTGGATGTCAGTGTTCCTTTGGGAAAACTGGTGGCAGTTGTAGGTAAAAGCGGAAGCGGTAAATCTTCTTTTATGTACGATGTTTTGTATCAAGCATCCCTTGGAAAAAAGTGGATGCACAGATACAGGGTCTCCCACGAGTCGTGGTACTTGAGCAAAGGGTGAAAGCGATGGAAGGGATGAGTTTATGCGAAATAAACATGCAGAAGCTACATGCGGCTTTGCACGAAACCCGAAAAGGAGATTTGCTCATCGTTGATGAACCGTGTGCGGGAATGGCAAAAGAGGATCAGATGATTGTCCTGTCACTTTTGCGCGACATGTCGCTAACAATTAAAGGAATCACGAAACATCATTTGCATCAGTACAATTTTCATCTTCCGTTGAGTTGCCTCGTGGGTGTGACCGGAAGAGTTGGAGCGGGAAAGACGACACTCCTTTCAACCGTTTATGGTGCTCTTGGCAAAGATAAATATGCCTGGAAATTGCGAAGTGGTCAGTTAGAGATGGTATTACGCCTTTTCTATGTCTTCAGCCGTAAACCTATATCCAAAAACTTGATAGGATGAGCCATTCATTTTATTGATGCCAACGAGGGTCTGCTTTAATTCCGTTGGCTTTTGAAAGTAAGCCGATACATAGTTTTGATACCGTCTTTGAAAATTAGGTTTCGCACCACTTTCGTTGGCGGTTTTTTCTGCCGACCATGTTTTCGTTGTATCCGATGAGACCAGCAAGAGCGTACCGGAACCCCCGTCTTCGTTTGTTAAGACGTGCTTCAGGATCAACCGTCAGAAACCTCAACCAGTCACTTCAACCAGAGACGGACGGTCGTAATTTGATCGTCTGATATCCACAAGCATCCTCGAGAGGTGGTGTTTTGTGATATGATGGCATTGAATCAAGATTATTAGTCGAACTATGATAGCTTTTTTCGTGGAGTGGTTAGACCCTAGTCGTTGGTTGGATTACTCGCTCGCCATCACTTCGATTGGACTCTGGATCGGTTCGATTATTGCCATGTTTTTGCTGATCAACTTCATGAAAGGGGTATAGTGCTGGTGATTATGTTTGTTATGAATCATGGTTTCTGCTAACCTGTCATTATAGGTATGAATGTCTTGAATTGGGTTACATCACCTGTTGCGTTAAATCTACCCAGTGATGTTTATTGTACCACGCGCGATGTTAGTCAAGCGAGAATTGAAAAACTAATTACAGACTATTTCTAACTATATGAGTATCACTCAATCTAACATTGAAGGCATGTATATTGAACTCATTGTACAACGATCTCTATGAAAATTGATGTTAGCAAGTTTGGAAAAACACTTATCTCTCGACCAGTCGGTCGCGATGTTTGTTTGAGTGCGCGAGCATACACCATTCCGAAAGATAGCACAGAAGTTATCGAATTAGATTTTTCGAATGTTCAAGTTCTCACGCCGTCGTGGGCAGATGAATTTATGTGTGGTTTGAGAGATGAACTTGGTGCTTCGCGGATTGAAGTCATAGAAGGTGAGAACTGGAGCGTTAAAACAGCGTTCGATACCTTACGAGCTTCAATATAAGAAACGCGACACTTCGTTCTGTGTCCACTACCAACCGCATCGTCGACAACGCAACATGGCTCATGGGAGCGACGGTTTTGCAAAAGATCGTGGCGTTTTTGTCGTTCTTTTTTGTAGCACGTTGGAGCGGACCTGACACCACTGGTGCGTATTTTTATGCCGTTGCCATCACTTCCGTCTGCGTTGTTTTGGCTGATCTTGGACTCACACCCGTTGTCATTCGTGAGTATGCCGCCAATCCAGAACGTGGTGCGCGGTTTGCGAAAGCAGCCTTTTGTGCCAAAACGTTACTAGTTCCGTTCGCGATCATCGTCGCTCTGATCTACACGTATCTGCGTGGCAGCAGTTCATCCATTCTGTTATCCGTGGTGCTTGCCTGCGGCGTTATGTCCGCCGATGCTTGTTCGTTGCTTTTATACGGCGTGTTGCGCGGTTCGCAACGCTTGCGTTTTGAGGCGGTGGGAATGTTAACGACGCAGATCGTGACGGCTGTGGTCGCATTGACCTCGGCGTGGTTCTGGCGCGGTAATGTGCCAGCCTTGGTGGGTGCATTGTTGCTCGGCAGCACTTGGAATGTAGCCTGGGCCTGGCGGTATGCGCGTAAGCTAGGATGGCGCGATGCTGTTTGGAATAGGCAAGATTTTCACACGCTTGTTAGGCTGGCTATACCGTTTGCGTTAGCTGGGATCTTTGTGAAGATTTACTCGTATGTTGATACGTTGTTCCTAGAAGCGTATTGGCCAAAAACAGAGGTGGGTCACTACGCGGTTGCATACAAATTAACGTACGCCTTTCAGTTTTTACCGCTCACGTTTGTGGCGGCACTCTATCCTGGATTGAGTTCCATGTACGCTCGCGGTGACGCAGCCGAGTTGACACGAACTGTGCGTGGATCCTTGCGTCTAATGCTACTGGTGGCACTCCCGATTGCAGTTGGATTATCGGCTTTCTCACGTCTCGTGCCGACGCTTTTTGGTCATGCCTACGCACCGGCTGTGCCTATCCTCGCAATCTTGAGTTGGGTGCTGATTCCGATTTTCTGGGATTTTCCAGTTGGCTCTTTGCTTAATGCGACTCATCGCGCCCATCTGAAGACGATGTCGATGGGTGTGACGATGATCGTCAACGTCGCATTGAACGCACTGCTCGTGCCAAGTATGGGTGCGATCGGGGCGGTCTATGCGGCACTTGTGAGTTTTACTGTGCTTGGTCTTGTAGGCTTATTTTTAGTGCGTCATGACGTGGGTATCGCTTGGATAGCTCAATTTTTGTTGCAAGGCGCGTGTGCCGCGGGAACGATGTATGTAACGTTCCAGTTTTTACTTCAACGTTTTTCCATTATGCCAGCTCTGGTTGTCGGAGCTTTCTCGAGCATGGTTCTTTTGGGTGTCTGGCGAATACTGACCAAAGATGATGTGATGCTGGTATGGAGCTGGATCAGACGCCGCGACTAACCTTGTATACACTCGAATATCCGCCCCAAACAGGTGGTGTAGCGAGTTATCTTGCAGGTTTGGTAAAAGCGTCTGATCCTAGATTGCGCGTCGTCCAAGCATACGGGTCGAGCTGGTTGGCTTGGATACCTAAAATACGTGACGATGATATGCGTTGCGGTGTGATAGTCAGCCATGTGTTGCCGATGGGGACAGCGGCACTCATAGCCAAGGTGTTGGGTGGTCGAAGTTATAGTGTTATCTTCCACGGTCTTGATTTATTGTGTGCTAATCGTTCTCGTTGGAAGCGTTGGCTTGTGAGAATAATCTGTCAACATGCTTATCTGCTGGCGGTGAACTCACAAGCGACGGCGCGTATCCTAACGCGTTTTACCGATAGAGAGGTGCTTGTACTTACGCCTGGCGTGGAGCAGAAGATGCGTGTATCTAAAGCAGAAGCTCGTTTGCAGTTGGGCATTGCCTCACATGAGCGGATTATTCTTGCTGTCTCGCGTCTCGTACCGCGTAAAGGCTTGGACGTGTTGATTGAGGCGGTCAGTCAGTTGAGCGAGCCAGCGCGTTTAGTTATCATCGGTCAAGGGCCAGACCTGCTCCGATTAGAGTCTCTTGCCTCCAGCCTTCACGGAGCCCCTATATCCCCTATAGGGGACTTGCGAAACTCCTCTAGCCTTTTCCTCACGGACGTGGCTGATGCTAAACGTGACTTATGGTACGCGGCGGCTGATGTGTTTGCCTTGCCAGTGCGTGAAGAAAAGGATGATGTAGAAGGATTCGGGATCGTGTTTTTAGAGGCGGCACTGGCGGGTTTGCCGATCGTGGCAGGCAGGAGTGGGGGAGCGTTGGAGGCTGTGCTCGATGGTGTGACGGGCACGCTTGTCGAACCACATGATCCAAGAATTGTCGCGGCTGCAATCAAGACGTTTCTGGATGAGCCTGGGTTGGCGGCTGCGTTTGGTCAAGCTGGTCAAGCACGAGCAGAGGTTGATTTTCGTTGGCAAGAGCGAGGTCGAGCTTTAGAGGCGGCTTATCCATTGGTTTCAGTTATCATTCCCGTCTACAATCGCACCCACTTGTTACGAGCAACGTTAGACTCGCTTTGTCGGCAAACATACGGTCAGATAGAAGTCATCGTGATTGATGATGGTTCATCTGAAGATGTGGCATCTATCGTTGAGTGTTATCGAGATCAGCTCACGCTGCGGTTTGAGCGTTTATCGAGCAATCTTGGTGCTCCAGCTGCACGTAATCACGGATTCGATCTTTCACAAGGGGAATATCTTATTTTTCTTGATGCAGACATTGTTTTGCGTCGTGATACACTCGAGCTGTTTACGCGAACCTTGCGCGAACATCCAGGGATAGATGTCGTATATTCCGCTTTTCGTTTTGGCTGGAAGAAGTTTGCTTCACGTTCGTTCGATGCCGCGTCACTTCGTCAAGGCAACTACATGCATACCAGCTCCCTCATGCGCCGTGCAGCGTTTTCACGCTTTGATGAACATCTAAAAAAGTTTCAGGATTGGGATTTGTGGCTGACGATGGTTGAGCGTGGATCGAAGATGTTGCGCATTCCTCGGGTGCTCTTTCGTATTCACGGCGGTGGAACGATGAGTAAGTGGCTGCCAAGTTTTGTGCATCATGTTCTGTGGGAAAAAATAGGTTGGATGCCAGCGATGTTAAAACACTATCGTGAAGCGCAGGCGATCGTGAAGAAGAAACACGATACGCCAAATCAAACCCCTCTAGCTCCCCCGCCTCTCGCGAAAGGCGGGGGAGAACATGATGGGAGAATCTGGTGGTTCGTGGTTATCATCGCGCTTGAACTCACTTCAGCTTTCACCTTTTTTTTACCCACCGCGCAAGGCATGGTACTGCTCGCGACGGCTGGCGCGATGTTGGTTTTAGCGTATCGTCGACCGGCTAGCGCGGCGAGTTTGCTACTCATCGAATACGTCATTGGGTCAAAAGGAGCGCTGTTACGTTTTGGTGGCGATGGACTTGGTCATGGTGGTGTGTCGCTACGAATCGTCTGGTTTGCGGCGTTCATGTTGGGATGGTTCGGCTGGTCTATCCGTCACAAAACCTATCGTGATTGGGTGGGCTATGCGCAAGATAGGTGTGTCTATTTTTGGCTTGGAGCGTTGCTTATTTACGCTTTTGTGCGCGGATTGCTGCTGCATAATGCGTTTGTGTTTGACGACGCCAATGCCTGGGGTGTCTGGCTGCTGTTACTGCCGGCACTTGATTTAGCTCATCACGAGGCAAATGCTCTGCGTCGTTATGTGCCTCGAGCTTTGACGGCGGCCTTGGTAGGCATGACGCTCAAAACGCTGGCACTTTTCTATTTATTTTCACATCTACCGAATGGTTTCTGGCTGAATACGCTTTATGTTTGGGTACGTCGTACTGGAGTAGGGGAGCTGACGCACGCCCTAGCTGGCACTAACGCTTGGCGCATTTTTTTTCAATCGCACATCTATTTACTGCCCGTCATTATTGGCGGTTGCTGGTATGCGATCTGTCAACCAGCTTTGTCACGCAAAACATGGACGTTGTGGATTTTGGCATCAGCCGCGTTTATCGTTTCACTCTCGCGCAGTTTGTGGATGGGTCTGGTCGTGGGTTTAATTAGCACGGGTTTGCTCGTGGGAGCGCATGACCACCGCCCATCCTATGGTGGAATCAGGCGTATGATCATGGCGATGATGGTCTCGCTCGCGCTCGTGTTCGCACTTTTCTATGCTCCGCCGCGTCCTTCGGGCTCTCTCACTAACTTCTTTGCCGCTCGAACAGATCTTTCTGGCGCAGCGGTCGTGAGCCGTTGGACGCTACTACCAGCACTCTGGGAAGGAATCAAACAGCATCCGTTGCTTGGTGCTGGTTTTGGAGCGACAATCACCTATGCCAGCCATGATCCGCGTGTCGTGGCGACAACTGGCGGTGTATATACGACCTACGCTTTTGAGTGGGGCTGGCTTGACCATTGGTTTAAGTTTGGTTTGCTCGGCATTCCGCTCATGTCATGGATAGTCATCCGTTTGCTCTTGTGTGCTACACGTTCGTCTCGGACGTTCTGGATTCGTGGTACACTAATGACTAGTTTGATCGCACTCGCGGTTATCCACATGTTTACACCGTATCTCAATCATCCGCTGGGTATCGTTTGGTTGATTGGATTGGAGGCATGGCTCTCGACAGAACGACCAACATGACCATTGAAGTTTTAACGCAAGCCATTTTAGCGGCGGCTACCAAAGCTCCGTTGGCGGTTTTCGTATTTGGTGGTTCTTTCGTTGAAGAGATAGTCTCACCTATCCCGACGTATGCCGTGATGGTCACGGCTGGTTCGGTTGCACAGGTACAAACGCTAGCTTTTCCGTGGTTGTTTGTGCTCGCGGTGTTAGGGGCTGACGGCAAAACCATCGCCTCCTTGATTTACTATATTCTCGCCGACGTGTTTGAAGA
>CAZDER010000035.1:0-6361 GCA_964504505.1 uncultured Gammaproteobacteria bacterium
CTCGTAGGCATTCGTTAGGCGTGCTATAGCCCAAGCTCTTGCGTGGTCGGTTGTTAAGCCGTTCTTGGATGACATAGATTTGTTGATGAGAGATAAAGAGAGGGTCGGTTCCTCGTGGAAGATATTGTCGAATGAGCCCATTGATTGGGTTCATCCTGCTCACGCACCAGAATCGTCTCCAGCACTTCGATGACCTCTGGATCGATGCCGGCGGCGATGAATTCGCTCCCGATGCCGACGGCGCTTTCGACCGCGCCCCGTGCTTCAGCTTCCTCGATGAGCGCCTCGAGTTCCGCGCTGGCGACGTCGACGACCCGGACGAGCGCTGCGGGTCTGCCTCGGCCTTCGTGGTCGTGGTGCCCTCGGAGTGAAGTAGTCCTTCGTTCCCTCGGCTCCTCGTCCCTTTCAACTCCTTTCCCCCTTATCCCTTATCCGTCTCCGTTTAAGGGCTCGACCGTGTGTGTTTATTGCAATAAAATGCAGTAGATGTGCGCGGTCTTGTCTGTTATATGAAGTCAGCCGTCTAGCAACCTTCTTGATTGGTAACAAGGTTGGAGATGTTATCCACAGAGAGCGGTCGTATCTGACTAGAACAAAAACAGAACACATGTTAGGCTGTGTTTGTATGAAGATCGACTCAACATCAATCAACCAAATCGCTCTCTTCAAAGGGCGTAATATTCGTAGGATCATCCATGAAAATGAGTGGTGGTTTTCTGTTATTGATGTCGTGCAAGCGTTAACCGATCAGCTCGACGATTACACAGCAAGAAAATATTGGAATAAGCTCGCTCAACGATTGAGAGAGGAGGGGAGCGAGTCGGTGACAAATTGTCACCGACTGAAATTACCCGCCTCTGATGGTAAATTTTACGAAACCGACTGTGCCAACACTGAAGGCATCTTCCGTATCGTCCAATCCATCCCTTCGCCAAAAGCCGAACCTTTCAAGCGTTGGCTGGCTAAAGTCGGCTATGAACGTGTTCAAGAGATCGAAAACCCAGAACTTGCTACTAAGCGCACGCGCTTGCTCTACAAGCTTAAAGGTTATAGTGAAGGTTGGATCGAAAAGCGTCTGCGCGGCATCGTGATCCGTGAAGAACTAACGGAAGAATGGCAAAATCGTGGTGCACAAGAAAATAGAGATTATGAGATACTCACCGCGGAAATTTCCAAAGCAACCTTCGGGGTAACGCCAACCGAGTACAAACAGCTCAAAGGGTTACAGCGTCAAAACCTCCGCGATCACATGGACGATTTAGAGCTGATCTTCACGATGCTCGGAGAACGCGCCATCATGGAGATCCATCGTGCTGAAGATTCAAGAGGCGTCGTAAAGTTAAAGAGCGATGCCAAAGCTGGCGGTGACATTGCGGGTAGTGCCAGACAGAACCTAGAAAAACGACTCGGGCGATCAGTCGTCTCAAAAAAGAATTTTTTGAAAAGGTCAGAAAGTAAAAAAATATCACTGGGATAACTTCCTGTTGACAATTCAGGGGCGTATGGTTGACTTTTACATTAAAATATAGTACGTTTTTGCGTTACGAGTTTGATCTTAATCGATTGGAGGCAGCGTCCATCTAGCCAATATCTTGGCTCTAAAAACGCCGTTTTCAAAACGATATCTACCGAGGCGGATGTTCCGCTCAAGTAGTCCATCGGATGGCGACAGGAGGTCAAGCTATCATGGTCGAACCCTGCCCTTTTAATAAGATCGACGAAGATGTTCTCGCGTTGACGAACCATGCTTGTTCAGATGTCGGTAAGTGGACAGACGCTCACGCGGCCTGGCTGCGTAGCGGCAACAACTCGGTTCTCGTCCGGCAGTTCATGGACGAGCAGATCGGCATCGTGATCGCTGCTGAAGCCGCCAAGGTCGAGGCTAACCGGGTCCAGATCATGGACTCCGGCTACACGGGTGAGTGGGCGAAGTAGCGCTGCAAGGGCCCGTACTGGACGTACCCCGCAGGGTGGACGCCCAAGTCCGCCCTCGAGCGCCGTGACGCCCTCGCCCCGCTCTTCCCGGGCGTCGACTTCAGCCACGTCGAGGCACTCGCCGAGCGCTACTACACGAACGTCCCCACGAGCGAAGGCTCGGAAGGTGGCTACCACGACGCACCGAAGAGCAGGCGCAAGCTCGTCCTGCCGGAGCACGCGGATGCCGGCCTCATCGTACGGCCGAAGCTCGCCGCGATCGTGAAGTGCGTGCGTAAGCCAAACAAGGGCTGGCAGGCGCACAACATCGCGTTGAAGTACATCATGGGTGTCCCTCAAGGAGCTGCATCCGAGCTTCTATGATTACACCGAAGGGAAGATCAGCCCCGAGTACGAGCGCCTGCTCGATGTCACGGGGAAGTTCCTCATCGCGCTCGACGCCGAAACGCCCGGTGACGTGCTCGTAGAGCCGTTCAACGCCGGGGCGCTCTTCGCGGGCTACAGCGTGCGTTCCTCGATCGGTCACATGAACGCGCTCGGGAACCACATCCCCGCTGATGACGTGACCAACTTCTGCCTCGCGCTCACCGATCCGGAACGTTTCGCGAACAGCGCGCTCGTAGCGGATTGCGCTGGAGTCGAGAGGGCTCCGCGCGCCGACGGCGATTTCTACTACGCGTCGTGCCTGTACATCCACAGCTTCAGGTTCAACTTCGACTCGAGCTATATCGTCAACCCGTACGAGCACTGCGGGTCTACCTCGTTCGTGCGCGTGGCGGCGTCCCCGGAGTGAACTAACTCTCACTTCCTTAGCTATTTTACCCTTTTCGTTCCTTTCTTCTTTATCCCTTATCCGTCTGTATAAGGGCTCGACCGTGTGTGTTTGTTCCAATGAAATGGAATAGATGCGCACGGTCTTGTCGGTTTTGTGGCAGCGTACCTTGACAGTCTCCCTTTAGCTTTTTATACTGCAATTAGCACTCAAATGGGACGAGTGCCAGAATATGGAGCAACGCCTTTTAGACCTTCTACGTTTGGTGGTTGAGGATTATGTGGGCACGGGTGAGCCGGTTGGTTCGCAGCATTTAGTCGATGAAAATCGGTTAGATGTTAGCCCCGCGACTGTCCGCAACTGGTTTGCCGAGCTTGAGGAGCTTGGATGTTTGATGCAACCACACACATCAGGCGGTCGTATTCCTACCGAAAAGGGGTTTCAAGCGTACGTGGATGCCTTTATCCAGCCTAAACCTGCCGCTAAACGCGATCACGATGCGCTCACGCACACGGTGCAGTTGCCACTCGAAGACACGGCGCGTCTCAAGGCTGTGGCCAAAGTACTTGCCGAGCGATCAGGTCAAGCCGTGGTGGTGGGCTTAGCTCACGCCGATACATTTTATACGGGTTTAGGGCAACTTTTCAGCCAACCAGAGTTCAAGCAGTGGCAGCGAGTGGTGACGCTCACGGATATCTTGGATCATTTGGACGAGGTGATCGTCAATTTACGCAAAACAGTTTACACCGATCCCAGCATCCTGCTTGGTCGCGCCTGTCCCTTTGGGGCGATCTGCGGCAGTGCCGTGATGTCGATGGATGGTGCACTGATTGGTATCCTTGGTCCGTTGCGGATGGATTATCAACATGCAACCTCGCTACTTATGTCTACCAAAACACTCATGTCTCACTAACTTATGGATCAACATCCTGACAGCGTAACAGATTCCCTCGACGAAACCGCAGAAACTCCAGTGTCTATTGTGTCACCTTGTCCAGCTTGCGATGAGTACATGGCGGGTTGGAAACGGGCGCAGGCGGATTACCAAAATCTGCAACGCGATACGGCGCGCGAACGTGGTGAGATGCACAAATACGCCAACGAGCGGTTGTTGTCTCAACTTTTGCCAGCTTTGGATCAGTTCGCGGTGGCACTTAGTTTTACGCCAGACGTCTCCACTCTACCTGATGAGCAGCGTAAAGTTTGGGAAAATTGGTTGATTGGCCTGCGAGCGGTGCAATCCTTATGGGATCAAACCACGAGTGGCATTGGTCTCGAGCGGGTGGCTACCGACGGTGCCTTTGATCCGTTGTTACACGATGCAGCGGGTGAGGAGGATAGCCAAGATAAGCCAACGGGTTCTATTCTCAAAGTCTTACAAGATGGCTGGTGCTTGCACGGCAAAGTCTTGCGACCAGCGCGAGTCATCGTGGCAAAATAACCCAATTCTTAATGCTCGATTCCCCCGCCTCCTCGGCGGACATGCGATTCACGATTCTATTTTTCCCCTATGCCTATCATAAAATGGTCGCCTTTCTTCCTTGAGCCGTTTGACTCGATGGATAAGTTGTTCGAAGACATGCAGTCAACCATGACGTCGCGGACTGGCGGCAACATCATTCCGCCCGTCGATATCTACGAAACTCCTGACAGCGTAGTGGTCGAAACTCCCATGCCGGGCGTTGATCCAGATAAGCTCGAACTTGCTATCAGCAATGGCATCTTGACCATCAAAGGCACAAGCGAACGTAAAACCGAGGTGGATGATAAAAACTATTATCGCAAAGAAGTGCGTACCGGTTCGATCTTTCGTCAAGTGGCACTGCCAGCTCGCGTCGAAGAAGCGCAGGCACAGGCCTCCTTTGAAAACGGTCTACTCAAGATCATTTTGCCTAAAGTCGAAGAACGCACCTCAATTAACATCAAAATAAAAAAATAATCTCTATACTATGTCTAAAATCCTCGGAATTGATCTCGGTACTACTAACTCTTGCATGGCGGTGGTCGAAGGTGGTCAGCCTAAAGTGCTGGAAAACAGCGAGGGAGCACGCACCACGCCCTCGATTGCGGCAGCGTCTAAAACGGGCGAGCGTCTAGTGGGGCAAGTCGCCAAACGTCAGGCAATCGTCAATCCAAAAAACACGCTGTTCTCGATTAAACGTCTGATCGGTCGTCGTTTTGATGATGCCGAAGTGCAGCGCGATAAAGCCTGGTTGCCCTACGAAGTCAAAGGGCATGGCGAGGGTGTACGTATCGTGATGGGCGATAAGGACTACTCACCAGAAGAGATCTCGGCCATGATTTTGCAAAAGCTCAAAGCCGATGCCGAAGCCCGCCTGGGCGAAAAAATCACCGAAGCTGTGATCACTGTTCCAGCTTATTTTGATGATTCGCAACGCCAAGCCACTAAAATAGCCGGTGAAATCGCTGGTCTCAAGGTGCGCCGGATCATCAACGAACCAACAGCGGCAGCTCTAGCCTATGGTTTTGATCACAAAAAGGATGAAAAAATCGTAGTCTACGATCTTGGCGGCGGCACTTTTGATGTGTCGGTCTTGGAAGTCGCCTATGATGCTGCCACTAGCCAGAACACGATCGAAGTGCGCGCTACTAATGGTGATACCCATCTTGGCGGCGACGACTTTGATCAAGTGATCATCAAGTACCTCGTGGATGAGTTCCGTAAAACAGATGGCGTCGACTTGAGTAAAGATTCCTTGGCGCTACAGCGCATCAAAGACGCGGCTGAAAAGGCAAAAATCGAGCTTTCGAGCGCACTTGAAACGGTAGTCAACCAGCCTTTTATCACGAGCGATGCCAACGGACCACGGCATCTGCTGATTAAGCTTAGTCGTGCCAAGCTTGAACAATTAGTTGGAGAGCTGGTCGAAAAAACTCTCATTCCATGTAAAAAAGCTTTGACTGATGCTAAGATGTCTACCAGTGATATTAACGAGATCATCCTCGTAGGTGGCATGACACGTATGCCACTCGTGATCCAAGCGGTGGAAAAGTTTTTTGGTAAAAAAGCTAACGCTTCGGTCAATCCAGATGAGGTTGTAGCGATCGGTGCGGCGGTGCAAGCTGGCAATATGCAAGGCGATATCAAGGGCGAGCTGCTGTTACTTGATGTTACGCCACTATCGTTTGGTATTGAGACGATGGGTAGCGTCATGACCAGAGTGATTGATCGCAACACCACTATTCCGACTTCAAAGTCGCAAATCTTCTCAACCGCGGCCGACGGTCAAACCTCGGTCGAGATCCACGTCTTGCAAGGTGAGCGCGACATGGCAGCCGATAATCGTTCGCTCGGACGCTTTACGCTCTCGGGTCTGCCACCTGCTCCGCGTGGCGTGCCTCAAGTCGAAGTATCTTTCGATATTGATGCAAACGGCATTTTGAATGTGAAGGCTAAGGATAAAGCCAGCGGCAAAGAACAGCAGATCACCATCACTGCCTCCACTAACTTATCGAAGGACGAAATCGAGCGCATGCGTAAAGATGCCGAGCTGCACGCCACGGAAGATAAGCAAAAACGCGAATCAATCGAGATCAAGAACATGGCGGAGACAATGATCTACACCACCGAAAAAATGCTTAAAGAGAATGCCGAAAAAGCCGAGAGGAGTCTTATGGAAGAAGGGATGTCGG
>CAZDER010000036.1:0-1154 GCA_964504505.1 uncultured Gammaproteobacteria bacterium
AGCGAGGTTGGAGATTTTGCATCAAACAGAAAGACTCCTATCAGATAAGCTTACGCAGATCACAAGTAAATACCCTTTTTCCGACTGGTGTTGGAGGGATCCTGAATATGGACGAACGTTTACAAAATTGACACAGGTCACAAAAGATATACAGCAGCTCTCTTTTCCAGCAATGTTTTTATCGTCTTCCCACCGCGAGCAACAAAAGTTACGTGAAGATTACGATGCACAGATCATGTTAAAATTTCAACCACGATTGGAAAAAACGGCGCGCCTGGCCATAGAGTTCGGACTTGCGCAACTCGTCGAAACGCTTGCCAGCATCAAACGCGAGCACGGATCTCTCCCTACAGTTATTCTCTTTCCAGATGCCTCAGCCCGTCCCTTGGCTTATGCGGTTCAGCCACTGTTAGAGAACATATATGCTGCCACGGGGCAAGGCAGACCAATCCGTTCATTTATAAAAACCTTTTCTAGACTTGAAAAGACAAGCGGAGGTTTGTTGGATGATCGCGAAGAATATGACTTAACATTCAATCAAAAAATGCAAGGACTAAAAGTAGAATGGATGTACAAATTTACCCAACAAGATGCGCTTCTACGCGAACTAAACCGTGTAAAACATTCATCTCCCAGATGGCAGGAACTTAGTTTAATGGTGAC
The DNA here is from genome assembly GCA_964504505.1 of uncultured Gammaproteobacteria bacterium. Classification (GTDB taxonomy): domain Bacteria; phylum Patescibacteriota; class Patescibacteriia; order 2-12-FULL-60-25; family 2-12-FULL-60-25; genus JAGOUY01. Next base: position 664 of record CAZDER010000036.1, read on the forward strand.
ACAGCTACGCCAAGAAAACGCAGAATTACACAAACGGTACTCCGCAATACAAGCCACGCGAGATGCCTTTAGACGTCATGAGCATGATACCGTGCTACAACATAGGCTCAAAGTAAGCCTAAACGCTGCATCTGGCGGTCCGATATTCGTCATCGATGATCTTGTTGACGATGGTAGAACATTTCAATCTATTGAGCGTGCTCTTGCACATCTTCACAAGCCAGGGCAAGCCTATTATTTCTCTTTTCTTGCTCAATACGATTTTCGGCCTATAGACATTGGTATTGATGATGGGCATTTTTCAACTGGTGTCTCATATGGCGATGCGGACACTGTCTCATCATATGGCCAGGTGCACACTGATGAGCATGTCTTCAAGTCACACCACACACTATCGCGAACAGAACGTGATGACGCAACATTGGAGTGGGACGAACTCTTGGTATTGGGCTTTCCATCTCGTTTAGAAAAAGAAGAGTTGATTGGGATTA
>CAZDER010000036.1:1164-6336 GCA_964504505.1 uncultured Gammaproteobacteria bacterium
TTAAAAAAGATCAAATGTCACTCAATGCATATAGCGAACGTTCGCCAAAGGCTGATTTTGAGCGTATGCGCGAGCTTCGTATCAGATATCGAGCTATGGGTGAAGAGATAACCAATGCTCTACCAATTGCGCAGTTTTTCCCTAGGATTCACACATAATTTCTACAACGCGAACGCTTCATCACGGCTCTCACCATTACAAACGCAGCAAACATCAAAGCCTTGTGTGGGGGATATCGGATGAGCCAATCATATGATCGGCTCCATCATTTTGTCACAGAGAGGGGAAGGTCGGTTTCCAAAATACCCGCTTTCGCGTAAGCTCGGGACATGTTGCAAGAACTCCTGATGCGGATTGATGCGCTACGTGCCAAGGTGAATGAGGCTTGGTCGATGTTGAAGTTGGACACGATGCGGGAAGAGATGATGGTGTTGGAAGGCGAACAACTGTCGCCGGATTTTTGGTCTGATTCGGAACGGGCGACGAAGCAATCGCAACGCTTGGCAGAGATCAAGAAGGAATACGATGTTTGGAATGGTGTGCGCATGCACTTACTCGAACTGGATGAACTGGTGCGCATGGCGATGGAAGATGCGGATACCTCTTTTGTGGAGGATGTCGAAACGCGTCTCGCATCTCTCGAGAAACAATATCTTGCGCTTGAATTTGCTCTGCTTTTCTCTGGGGATCATGACGATAAGGACGCTATCCTCGCTGTGCATGCGGGTGCTGGTGGAACGGATGCGCAGGATTGGGCGGAGATGTTGTTGCGAATGTACTTTCGATATGCCGAGCGCAAAGGTTGGTCGGTGCAGTTGGTGGATGAATCGCGTGGAGGTGAAGCAGGAATTAAGTCGGCGACGTTTATCGTGAGTGGTCGTCATGCGTACGGACATCTGAAAGCCGAGGCTGGTGTGCATCGACTCGTACGTCAATCACCGTTTAATAGTGATGCGTTGCGTCAAACCTCGTTTGCTCTAGTCGAGGTATTGCCAGAACTTGGGGAAGCAGTTGATGTAGAGATTCGCGCTGAAGATTTACGGATTGATACGTTTATGAGTGGAGGCAAGGGCGGTCAATCGGTCAACACAACCTATTCGGCGGTGCGGATTGTGCATTTGCCCACCAAGATCACAGTTTCGTGTCAAAATGAACGCTCGCAAATGCAAAACAAAGAAACTGCCATGCGGATTTTGAAGTCACGTTTGCAATTGGTGAAGGATGAGGCGTTGCAAAAAGAAAAACTCCAATTGCGAGGAGAACATCAAAGTGCAGAGTGGGGCAGCCAAATCCGTTCGTATGTGCTGCATCCTTACAAGATGGTCAAGGACCATCGCACGGAAGTGGAAACATCCAATCCAGAGGCGGTGCTGGATGGGGATTTGGATGCGTTCGTGGAAGGGTATCTACGCTGGAAGGCTACGTCCTCCAAAGAAGACTAAGGAGACTCAACCCGCCAGAAGATATGAGGACAAGACCGGAAGACAGAATAACAGCCAGATCTTTGCGATGCAGACCGTAAGCTCCCCAAATGATGTTGGCTACAAATATCATGAGAAATGTTGCGGAAGAGAGTGCTTGAACATCATGTGTTCGCCACACGTTTACTAGTTGAGGAAATAATGCGATACCACCAAACACCGCATTTGCTTCGGCAATGCGATCGATCGTGTGATGATGTTTGCCGAGAGTCTTCTTTTTCTTGCGAACAAGGTGCAACATGCAGGGAGTATAAACTAAGAAATCAAAAAGCAAAAATCAAAAAGCAAAGATAGAGATGCTGGATTTATGATTAATTCTCGATCACAAAATGATCTGCAAGCAGCGATCACTGCGTTGTGCCAAGGTGGCGTGATCGCGTTTCCCACGGAGACAACGTATGGTCTGGGTTGTGATCCGCGCAATTACCTCGCGGTCGGACGTATTTTTGCGATGAAACGCCGCGATCTAAACAAACCGTTGTTGTTGGTAGCGGGTTCGTGGGCACAGGTGGAACGAGTGGCGTATTTGTCTGCAAGAGTGAGACAAGTTGCTCGGAGATATTGGCCTGGAGCATTGACTTTGATTCTACCTGCGAGCAAAGGTGCTGGTCTTGTGGCTGGTGTAGTCGTGAACGGTGAGGTGGCGATCCGTTATTCCTCGTCGCCGAGCGTGCGTCGCCTGACGCGTAGTTTCGGTTTTCCGATCGTGGCTACGTCGGCAAATGTGTCGGGTCAACCGGCTAGTCGTTCAGCGGAGGAAGTTCGGGCAGCGGGGCTTGGGGTGGATTTTATTTTAGATGAGGGTATGTTACCAATAAGAAAACCTTCGACTGTAGTTCGGGTTTGTGATGATGGAACCATCAATGTTGTGCGGCAGGGGGCTACAACTATCCCCCTTAATCCCCCCGCCTCTCGCGAGAGGCGGGGGGAGACATGAATGGAGAGGGGATACATGAAAAGACTTACTTTCTTGTTGAATGAACGCCTCAACTCTCCCCTTAAAATAAGGGGAGACGCCCAAGTCCGCGCAGGGCAGAGGGGATAGTCTGTATGCTATGATTATTATGTGTGGAGAACACTATGAGAAATGAACAAATGGTCAATCTTCAAAAGCATACGGAGTTTTCTCCGGGGTCAGAACTCGATCGTGTGCGTAAAACGCCTAAAGCAGATCGATCAAAAGCTATTGAAGAATTCAAGTTCTTGCTAGCCCAACAAAGAGAGGGATGGGTGCAATGTCGTATAGATATTGAACGTGCTATTAACGCTCATCCGAATACGCCACGCGAAGAACTGTTGGCTATCGTAGAAAGGTATCGTGCTAAATACCGATTCGGAAAAAAAGACATGGTGATCGCGGAAACGATCATTGATGGATTTTTAGCAACGCGTCAGCGTGTCTTGGAAGTACGAAAAAGATTTCCCAATAATGCTCGGTTGGTCGAGTATCTAACGGGGGTAAGTTTTAGTCAGACTCCTGCCCGTAAATTTCAAATTAGCGTTGGACCGATGTCGATAGATATTCGAACGACCGAAGAAAATCTCGACAGGATCTACTACGGAGGAAAAGAAGCAACGGTGCCATCCGATGAAAAGATCTTTCCCCTAGGTTTGAAGTCACAAAGTACGGGCGCATCTCCTATTCCGTTCACAGTAGTTAAACCAGAGCCTGTATCTAAAGATCAAGCCATACGGAGCGATGTGTCTGTCCTAAAACATGAACGAGAACATATTAAGAATGCCTTACTTCAGCCTCTTGTTTATCCAGATCGACCTGTTGACCCAAGAGCTGCTAAGCTCCTTTACACAGGCATAACCGGCTTCTTTAGGAAGGGTATAAACCGCCTGTTTAACTCTTCGCAAGATTCCATAACGACTCAGATTGCTTCGAAATACATATTAGAGACGGACCAGACTAGGCGCGCGTTATTTTTGGAAGAGTTCTTTTTATTGAAGCGAGATGCTGCTTTTCGACGGGCGGCCGATGAAATCTTGGCAGTGGTGGGTGGAAGTATAAAAAACGTTGATCGCAATATATCAAGTAGAGGAGATCAAATTTTAGAGTTTGGTGAATCAGACAACTCTTACGACTATCTACGCTCAATCAGGGAACACGAAATGTCAAAAGAAGTGAAAGACAGAGGCGATGATAAATTGTGGCATGAGCTGACACAAAGACTCTTGATTGATGAGTATAGCCGAGTCGTGAAGAGTGCGATCAAAGCCTGTTTAAGGTTGTGTCTACATTGCTCGAACGAAAATGTTGTCGCACTATTGGCTGATAAACCGCTCGCTCAATGGCACTTGATTGCCAACCGACATGGGAAGACAGACATCGGTCAAGCCAAGCCAACATAAAACGCATGACACCCACCCAAATAAAAACCGCTCTCGCTCAATTAGGCGGAGGCGCTAACAAGCGTCTTGGTCAGCATTTTTTGATTGATCCGAAGGTGCTCGAAGTGATTGTTACTTCCGCTGATATTCATCTAGGTGATCGTGTGCTCGAGGTTGGTCCTGGTCTTGGCGTGCTTACGCGTGCGTTGCTGGAAAAAGGTGCAAAGGTGGTGGCAATTGAGCAGGATCGTCGCATGGTAGATTACCTACAGCGTTCGATTCCTCCCCTTAAAATAAGGGGAGGTGCCGAAGGCGGAGGGGATAGGGTTGTGCATGGTGATGCTGCCGTGTTGGATTGGCACGCGTTGCTTGGCGAAGGTGCTTGGAAGTTCGTGGCTAATCTTCCTTACAGCATTACTTCGCTGGCTTTGTGCAAAGCCTTGTGGGCTCCGCATCCTCCTCAAGTAACCGTCGTGCTTGTGCAGTGCGAGGTGGCGGAACGGGTGGTGTCGGTGGCGGATGGATCGAAGCATGGAAAAACTTCGTTACCGTCGCTCATGATTGCACTGGCGTGTTCATCTGCGCGTATTGTTCGTCTAGTTCCTCCTACCGCCTTTTTTCCACCACCCAAAGTTGATTCGGCGGTGTTGCAACTTGTGCCTATGACGTGGGCGGAACGTCGTGAAAAATGGGGGATTGAGCCGGAAAAAATCATGGCAGTCGCCAAACGCGGCTTTACTCATCCGCGTAAGTTTCTTGTATCCAATTTGGGTGTGCCTGAAACATCAATGATTCTCCATAAACTAGGTCTGTCAGAGAAGGTGCGTGCCGAAGATTTGAGTCCTGTCGCTTGGGCTCAACTGACTATTCAACTATCCACACAGCATCCACACAACGTACCACATAACGCTCCCTTGACAGCGAGGTCAGCTTCTTCTAAACTTCGGTCACGTTGCTAAAACAAGCCTCTGGATGCATGGCAATGTATCCCACTTTGACAACAGAAGAGTGACCAAATACAAACAAAAACCATGGTCTAGTTATTGATCCCCGCTTCTCGCAAGAGGCGCGGGGGTTCTATTGAGAGTTTGATCCTGGCTCAGGATGAACGCTGGCGGCGTGTCTAAGGCATGCAAGTCGAACGAGTGTGATGGTGTAGCAATACATCGTCACGCTAGTGGCAAACGGGCGTGTAACACATTGGTGACCTGCCTCGTAGTCGGGCATAACCCACCGAAAGGTGGACTAATTCCACGATGGTGTCTGGTGTCAAAACCAGACTAAAGTCGCAAGACGCTATGAGAGGGGCCTATGGCCTATCAGCTAGTTGGTGAGGTAATGGCTCACCAAGGCT
>CAZDER010000037.1:0-6279 GCA_964504505.1 uncultured Gammaproteobacteria bacterium
CGAACTAACTTCCCCGATGAGCGATCGTTAAAAAACACCGCTTTACCATCGCTTAAAATAGTGAGTTGATTAACGCTTGGATTACCATCGGGCTGACCGAGATTGGTGAGCGCGCCACTAGTTAAGTCGATCTTATAGATCATGTCTTGCGTGTCAGTGAAGAGCTCGCGTTGCAAACCAGCACCGTCGTCTAAGTTGGTGGGTACGGCACAGTAGATAAATCGCTCGGTGTGCCATGCGCATTTATCCGCCCAGGTTTGAAGACCAAGGTTGCGACGGTTGGTGTTGATAGAATCGCCACTACCGCCGCTGACCCAAATGGTTGGCTTAAAACCGACATCGCCGCTGTAGACGCTGTAGAGAATGTTTTGACCAGATGGCGACCAGTTAGGGATAAAGCCACGGCCTTCGACGATCAAGTTTTTAAAGTTCTCGCGATGTTGACCGACCATGACCACAGCTTGACGATCAAAACCGAGCGGTTCGCCAGTAAAGGCGTAGGCGACAGTTTGATTGTTGGGCGACCAACTAACATGGACTTTATCTTGATTCTGACCAAGCTCTTCTAGCGCGCGAGCGTTGGTACCATCGGCATCGGCTATCACCAAGAAGCGATTATCCTCGTTATTGCCCACACTTTTGCTGACAATTTGGGCATCGTTGGGCGAGAAATCGAACTCTTCCCAGTACTTGGGCAGGGTCACCTGTTTATCAGTGGTAAAATTGTAGGAGATATGCGAGCCGTCAGGAAAAGTTAGGATGGCCCTGTCGGAAACCTTGCCCCAAGTTACTGCTTGCACATCGAAGAAGGGTTTATCGGAGAGGGGGATTTGCAAACCGTCGTTGGTAATCCTATAAAACAGTCCATCGCTAGGATTGTAGAAGCGCACCGTGGCATCTTTGGTGACGGCGGGGGAGAGGGCGCGAGTGATGGCTTCGCTGACTATCTGCGTACGTGAAACTATTGGAGTTGATTGCGGTTCGGGTAGAGCGAGCGGAGACGGTAGAGCGGGATTTTGTGGCAAAACTAGTTCGCCCGGCGTGAGAGCTTCGGGTGGCTGGTTAGGGTTATTGGCACCAGCTACTGGTAAGCGACCATTTGCCAATTCTTCCGCAGTCGGTGCAGTCGGTGCAGTCGGCATGCGGAAAAACACCCAGTAAATGAGTGCGCCAAGCCCGATGCACATCAAGATAAAACCAACGATTAAAAGAACGCGTTTTAGTCTCTCACTCATACAAAGTTAAGTATAGCGTATTTTTAAGTCTTCGTCTTAGTCGCCAGTGACACCATTGATTACTGCCGTGCCAACATTACCAATGGTCGAAAGGGGAGAGTCAGCAGCTTCGATCATAAAATAGATAATGACGACGATGGCACAAAGGAGGAAGAGAAGAATGCAAACAATCAAACAGTTCATAAGGATCACAACATATTGGGCATATAGGTTGGTACGTTCAGAGGCTCCAGGAATTTTTAGTGTATACTTTATAGCTTTCAGGTGTAGCCACTTATCGTTGACGAGGGCTACATTCGAGACCCAAACGAACCCAAAAAAATCAACCAAATCAGCACAGCCTACCACTGCATGATAGGCAAGTTCGGCTTGAGTAAAGAAGGCTGGAAAAGAAGATGCTGCATCCATGCTTGAGGTAGGTGCAGAATCTGACTTATCAACAGGCGGAGTTTCGGCTTTTAATTGACGGTCTCTTTGAAGTGCGCCTTGAAAACCTGCGGCGGTTTGGTTTTCGGTAGCCCCCTGCCCCCTAGAGGGGGTTCTGTCGGAAGTCACCTCTATGGGATTTAGGGGCTCCGTGGGCTGTTGGGTGCTTACATTGGTATTTCCGGCTGGTCCACCAGTAAATTGTTGTTGAATACCTGTCTGGGCTTTGCTGATTTGCATCGCAGTTTTGCCAGTTGGTGGCTCCTGCTCATCAAGCGCAGTCGCATTCGGAGTTGGGGTTGGCGATTTAGCTAGTGCTAGAGGATCCGTGGCGGATGGAACTCCTTGCTCACCCGTTATCGAACTATCCGTGGGGACAGAATTGTCCGTGAGTGTTTGATCTGCTTGGTTATATCGCTCGCCACGCTCGCGATTTTGAGCTGCGCCCAGATCGAGCATCGGAGCGAAAGCAGTCGGAATTTGGCGACCCATCTGTTGAGCTAGCAAACTGCGATGCGGTTTGGGTAGCGAAGGATGGCGTGGCACGGGTGGGGCACCCACTGGCTTGCTGGCGGGACGTTCGGGGAGCGGAGCCCCCTGCTCCGAAGCCCCCTGCCCCCTAAAGAGGGTTCTGTCAGGAGTCACTTTTGAAGTCCCATTTAGGGGATTTAGTGGCTCCGTTAAGGGAGCGGTGGAATGCGGGATGGTAGGCGGGACAAAGGTGGGAATACGTGGAGGTAAAGCTATGGTCGGAGGAGAAGTTTCGGGAGCCCCCTGCCCCCTAGAGGGGGTTCCGTCAGAAAGTTCAGAAGTCCCATTTAGGGAATTTAGGGGCTGCTCGGGTGGCTCCGTTGATCGTTCGAGAGGCTTGTCTACGGGTGGAAGCGGGGGAGCTCCCGCGACGGAGGCGTTGCCTCTAAGCTGTTGCGAAAAATTCGTAGGTACGGTTGCACCCTCGGGTAAAGCTAAAAGCGCGGCTTGGATCTGCTGCAGATGTGCGAGACTTTGTTCGAGCTCTATGAGTTTTGCTAAGTCTTCAAGTGTGGTGGGCGTGGGAGTTTCGGATGTCCTCGGTTCGCTTGAGGCTTGAGGCTGGAGGCTTGAGGCTGGATGAGCTGTTTCTGATGGCGTCGCGTCTTGGGTTTGGGTCTCGTTATCGGTTTGCACGTGTTCGGAGACGCGTTTTCCAGTCCCCTCGGCACGGTGTTTGCCGTTATCTAGCAAACTTTTAACATAAGCCAATGCTTCGTCTCGCGGTATGCCTTCGATGGTTTGATCCACGCTCGGCGCGAGCGGTGTCATGCCCATGGCGATTTGAGGAGCGCGATAGGGAGTCGGACGCGGTCTATTAAGGTCGGGGGCAGGTGCTTGTGCGACAGGTGAAGTGGGTGGACTCGGTGTGAGCGATTTACGCGGTGGACGTCGAGTTGCGTTAGGAGCACTTGTCCTAGTCGCACGCATCTCGTTACGCAGATCGTCAATACCTGGTTGTTGCAGAAAGGCTGGCGTACTGACTACGTTGACTTTTAGGGCTAAGGGTACAGGTACGGAGATTGGTATTGGTGTGACAACAGGGACGGCGAGCCGAGCGTTTTCACTATCATCGGTCTCCTCGGTTTTTTTCTCTTCAACGGTTACGACTGGGGTTGGAGGGGCTGCGGGCTCTCCTGGCGCGGGAGTTTTGGCAGCTACTTTTAAGGGGTCGGGAGGCTCCGTGGCGTGCTTCTTTCCGAGTAATTTATCTACAAAGGTTTCACCCAACACCGCTCCTCCCACTGCTCCAACGACTTTTTCAGTCAGAGACGATCCGTCTTGTTTGCCGTGTTCCGCGATGGATAGCAGTTTTTCGTAAGCTCCAGCCCTACCTACCTTAAAATCATGAATGAGAGATTCTTTTATCCAAGCTGACAGGCGACCGCCACCGCGACGTACGCGGTAATCACGAGAGGTGGCATCATAAAGATCAGGCACTAGGTCTAGGCGTGGGTCGAGAGCCTTGCCCATATCTTCGGCTTTTAGAGCGAGACGTTTTGGGGATTTAGTCCGAACGCCGTTGCGTTTTTGGTAGGCAAGAACGGCTTGATATTTTTCGGCGGTGATATCGATTTCGTCAACCATGTCAGTGCGACCTACACGGCGAACTAGATGCACCTTGTGATCCGCACCTGTTCCATGCTCGCCATAGACAGTCCACCCAGAGCTAACGATTCCAGGACCAAGCAGATTGTCTGGCAGGTTGCCCAAGGCTTTACCAAAGGTCACACCTAAAACCGCCGGTGGCGAGGACGGTGTAGGGGGAGCGGGATTGAATGTTGCAGGCGGTCTAAATGTACTAGCTCCATCTGGCATGGAGCTAGTATACAGTATCGGGTACCGAGAATCGAGCCGTGGATACGCTGTTTACACTAGCACCAAAGTATTCTTACGAACCGTAAGATTCCAACGGCGTTTTTTAGGTTGGTTAAGTATCGCCTGGCTCATCAGTGAAACGAGATGTTCTTCTACCAGGCGGCGGGCGGCGCGTGCACCCTCGTCGGCGTGAGGGGCGTGTTGAACCAGCAGCCAATCGAGGACATCGTCGCCGATAGTGTAGACGCCAGCTTGCGCTTGTTCCAAACGGTGCACCACTTGTTCGACTTCGCGCCGCGCAATTTCTTTGAGGCTGGCTGGCTCGAGGGCTTTGAAGACCACGATCTTATCCAAACGATTGAGCAGTTCCAAGCGAAAACGCTCTTTGAGTTGTTGTTTGATGAGATCGTCATGGGTCGTGAGTTTGATGTCGGCCTCACCAAAACCAAGGGCTACGCGGTTAGCAAACTCTGCTCCCGCGTTTGAGGTAAGCACGATGTAGGCATGACGAAACGAGATCATCCGACCAGTGGCATCGTTTATTTGACCATCTTCCAAGGCTTGCAAAAGTATCTGCTGCACATCTGGATGAGCCTTTTCGAACTCATCGAACAGGTAGACAGCATGGGGGTTTTTACGCAGTGTATCAGCCAGGCGATTACCTTCACGATAGCCCACGTAACCAGCCGGGGAGCCGAGGAGTTTGGCGATGGAGTGACCCTCGCTAAACTCTGACATGTCGAGTTTTACCAAGGCATCCTCTCGACCAAAGATTTCTTGCGCCAGCACGCGTGCGAGCTCTGTTTTGCCGACACCCGAGGGACCGACAAACAAGAAACTGGCTTTGGGTCGACGCGGATCAGAGAGTCCGAGACGGGCGCGGCGCAGCGTGTCACTGACGCTCTTGATGGCTTGGGTTTGACCGAGGATGATCGTCGACAAGCGTTGTTCAAGCTTGACGAGCTGTTCGCGCTCGCTAGCCAAAACCAGAGCGAGCGGCACATTAGCCATGCGCGCCACCACAAAAGCCACGTCGTCCGGACCGACGGCGCAATGTTCGGCTTGACGAGCCTGACCGAGCTTGATTTGCAAAGCGAGTTTTTCTTTGCTCAAACGCGTTTCTTCGGTCATGGCTTTAGAAGCGTCTTCGAGAGCACCACGACTAACGCACTCGGCTTTTTTCTCACGCGTGGCGTGAATGGCGATGTCGAGAGCACGCAAGCGTTCGACGGCTTCGCTTGAACGGCGTTTGGCGTTGACGCGGGCAGCAGCCTCGTCCAAGAGATCAATGGCTTTGTCTGGAAAACAACGATCGGTTAGGTGACGGGCGGCGAGAGTTACGGCGGAGGTGAGAGCAGCCTCGCTAAAGATGACGGCGTGATGCGTCTCATAACGCGTTTTAAGTCCACGCACCATCTCTAAGGCTTGAGCCGGAGTAGGCTCGATAATCTGCACAGTTTGGTAGCGCCGTTCGAGGGCAGCGTCAGGCTCGATGTGCTTTTTATATTCGTTCCAGGTGGTGGCTCCGATGCAGTGGATCTCGCCGCGTGCCAGAGCTGGTTTGAGAATGTTAGCCGCATCCATCGAACCTGACGCTGAACCAGCACCGACGATGGTATGCATCTCGTCGATAAATAATAAGATATTGGGATCGGCTTTCACTTCTTCGACTAATTGCTTAAGCCGCGCCTCAAACTCGCCGCGGTACATCGTGCCAGCTACCATAAGAGCCATGTCAACAGCAAATAGTCGTTTACCTTGTAGGATGTCCGGCACATCTCCATCAGCTAGGCGTTTAGCTAAGCCTTCCACTACGGCGGTTTTGCCCACACCAGGTTCACCGAGCAGTAGGGGATTGTTTTTGGTACGTCGGCACAAAATCTCGATCACCCGATCTGTTTCTAGGTCTCGACCAATAACTGGATCAAGTTTTTCAGCGTTGACTGGTGCACTCAACTCATGAGCAAAAACTTCGAGGGCTTTGACACGCTCGTGTCGACGCGCATCACGTCCGACGCCGGCAGTAGCGGGTTGCGTGGTCGAGACATCTTCCTCATGCATGTTGGTGGTTGGAGGAAGGGAGTTGGAGGAAGGAGGTTGGAGGAGGGAATCGGGAAAGCGAGCTGTCGATTTTAGAATCGTCTCCGTTTGTAATTTGGCGTCGGCAAGAGAGATGCCATGAAGTTTGAAGAAAGCCACGATGTCTGGCGCATCAATTTCGAGCAATGCCCAGAGTAGGTGTTCGGTACCAACGTATTTATGCTCGGAT
>CAZDER010000038.1:0-754 GCA_964504505.1 uncultured Gammaproteobacteria bacterium
GTGCTTTTATATTCCCATGTCCGTTTTTGATGGCATCGTTGGTCACGAACCGATCATCCGCGTCTTAACTCACGCGTTGGTTAAGCCCGCGCCATGTTATCTTTTTTGCGGACCGCACGGCGTAGGCAAGCGGGCTATCGCAGAGCGATTTGCCGCCGCTTTACTGGGCGCTTCGCTCAACGCTCATCCTGACTTCATTCGCATTGTTCGCGAGGAAGGTGCGCGCGAGATTGTGGTCAAACAGGTGCGCGAACTTTTATTGCGGATGCAACTCACCTCGGCTCGCGGTGGATATAAGGTTGCTCTCATCGAAACGGCGGATCGCTTGAACGAAGAAGCGGCGAACGCACTCCTGAAGGCGGTGGAGGAACCATGGGCGAAGACGGTTTATATTTTTCTAGCCGAGCAACCTGATAAGTTGCCAGCGACTTTGCGCTCGCGGCTTGTCAACCTCGCTTTTGCGCGCGTGCCGACCAAAAATAGGGCGTCCCATTTTTCTCTTGAGCAAAAAGAGGGGTGGCTTCGAGAGATGGATTGGTCAAAAATGCTCGATGCGCTGCTGGCTTCGCCGCTAGGTAAACAACTCGCCATGATCGAAATGCTGACAAAAACAGTCGAATCGCAGAGTGACCCCGACACTGCGTGGCATGAGGCACTCGATCAGTTGATGCACGGACTTGACCCGCGTTTTGTAGAGCATCCAACTGAAGCCGTACGTCTTGCCCAGGGGCTATCACGAGCATGGAGGCTAGTC
>CAZDER010000038.1:764-6265 GCA_964504505.1 uncultured Gammaproteobacteria bacterium
CGGCTCGGCTATCTCGCCACGCCTCGCGCTGGAGTACGCGCTGATCCCTGACGCGGCGAAACTTGGGAGGCTGCGTCCACGGATACTCGGAACTATCCCCTCTGTCACTATCCCCTCTGCCCTGCGCGGACTTGGGCGTCTCCCCTTAGTTTAATGGGAGAGCTAACGAACGCATAACTCCCCTCCGTTCATGTCTCCCCCCGCCTCTCGCGAGAGGCGGGGGGATTAAGTGGGATAGTCCCTAGGGGAGGTGGCGCGAGTTGGACGAGGGGCGGAGGGGATACTCCGTTGCCCTTTTGGCTGCTCCGTGTCATCTTTGTAAGGTATTCTCTCTTTATATGCCTACTCATCTTGATGCCCACAAAGCCGAGTTTCAAGCAGCGATTGATCATTTTCACCAAGAACTTCAAGGTCTTCGCACCGGTCGCGCATCAGTCGTGATGGTCGAAGATATTCGCGTCGAAGCTTACGACGGTCAAAGCATGGATCTCAAGTCGGTTGCCTCGTTGACTACGCCTGATGCTAAAACCATCCAGATCGAACCGTGGGACAAATCCATCGTCAAAAATATTGAAAAGGCGTTAGTTGATGCCGCGCTTGGCATGATGCCTAACACCGCTGGCACCGTCATTCGTCTGGCATTGCCACCCATGACCGAGGATGGTCGCAAAAACTTGGTCAAGATTCTTCATCAAAAAGAGGAGGTGGCGCGCGTTGGTTTACGCAATCTACGGGATAAAATCCGAACGGCTGTGACTAACGACGAAAAAAACAAACTCATGTCCGAAGACGATAAACATCATCAGCTCGAACAGCTAGATAAGGCGGTGGGGGAGTGGAATGGCAAGATTGAGATGATCACCAAGGAGAAAGAGACCGAGATTTTGACGGTGTAACCTATGTCCATCTCTCCCGATCAAAAAATGGATCTCCTTGTCGCGCTGTGCAAACGCCGCGGTTTTATCTATCCCGATTCCGAGATTTATGGTGGGTTTGCCAATGCTTGGGATTACGGTCCATACGGCGTCGAGCTCAAAAACAATATCCGCGATGCCTGGTGGAAGCGCTTTGTGCATGGTCGCGAAGACATGGTTGGGATCGACACGCCTGTCATCCAACATCCAAAAGTGTGGGAAGCCTCGGGGCATCTCCAAACTTTTTCTGATCCGCTGGTTGATTGCAAAAAGTGCAAACGGCGTTTTCGCGCTGATCATTTGCTCGAGGCTAAGCAGGCAGAACCTGGCTACGACAAAGAACGTCCTATAGATATCAAAGACGTGGCTTGTTCAGCTTGTGGCGGTGAGCTGACTGATATTCGCCATTTTAATTTGATGTTCAAGACTGCGGTGGGCGTGACCGACGATGCCTCCTCGGTGGCGTACCTTCGTCCAGAAACTGCGGCTGGCATGTTTACGGCGTGGAAGAACGTGCGGGATAGCATGCGCAAAAAATTGCCGTTTGGCATCGCCCAAGTTGGCAAAGCTTTTCGTAACGAGATCACGCCCGGCAATTTCATCTTTCGCACTCGCGAGTTCGAGCAGCTGGAGATTGAGTACTTCGTGAAACCAGCCGCCGCCTCGGAAGCCTTTGAAATGTGGTTTTCCGAGATGAAAGCCTGGGTCACAGATGTACTCAAGCTCGATCCAGCGCGCGTTGTCTACAAGGAAATCGCCGACGCGGATAGGGCTTTTTACTCGCAGCGCACCATTGACGTCGAGTACCTCTATCCGTTTGGTCAAAAGGAACTCTATGGTCTGGCTAATCGCACCGACTACGATCTGACTCGCCAACAAGAACACTCTGGCGAAGATCTGCGCTGGTTCGATCAAGACAGCGGCGAGCGGTTTATTCCATACGTCATCGAACCAAGCTGGGGCCTCACGCGTTCGGTCCTCGCGGTGCTGTGCGAACATCTAGATATTGACGAAGCGGATACCACGACCGAAGGTGAAAAAGAACCGCGCATGGTACTGCATCTGCCGCCTCTGTTCGCACCTGTCAAAGCCGCGGTGCTTCCCTTGCAAAAGAAAGATGGTCTGGCTGACCTTGGTCGTGAACTCGCAAACTCCATCCGCGTGGCTGGTCTCACCGTCGAATACGATGAATCTGGCTCGATCGGCAAGCGTTATCGTCGTCAAGATGAGATTGGCACACCTTGGTGTTTTACGGTTGACTATCAAACTAAAGAAGATCGCAGCGTGACCGTGCGTGATCGCGATTTGATGTCGCAAGAGCGGATCAAGATCGAAGATGTGCAGGCGTTTATTCGTGAGCGATTGAAATAACAGGCGGCTGCTGGGGAGTAACGCCCCCTGCCATCGTTCCCTCGGCGTCCCCCTCTTACTTCAAGAGGGGGAGAATTCGCTCGGAAGCGTCACTCCTCTTAGAGTAAGAGGAGGCGCCCGCAGGGCGGAGGAGTTACTCCCCGCAACCTCTTTAACCTATGTCTCTCTCTATCAAACATCTCAAAAACCACATTCCTGTCGTGCTTGTCCACCAAGTCGGTGCCGTTTCGATGACCTTTATGGTCTGCGTGAAGGTCGGCTCACGTTATGAGGATAAGCTCGTCAATGGTGCCTCACATTTTATCGAACATCTCATGTTTAAGGGCACCAAACGTCGTCCAAATGCGTTGGCTATCACTAAAGAGCTTGATCGCTACGGTGCAGAATATAATGCCTTTACCTCGAAAGACATCACGGGCTACTATATCAAAATGGATGCAGCGCACACACCGCTTGCGCTCGATATTTTACATGACATGCTATTCCATTCACGTTTTGAAGATGCGGAGCTGAACCGTGAACGCGGCGTGATTATTGAGGAGATCAACATGTACGAGGATAATCCAGCCTTGCACATGGGTGATTTGTTGGAGGGAGCCTTGTTTCCTAAAAGCTCACTTGGTTGGAACATCGCTGGTCCTCGCGAGACGATTCGCACTATCTCGCGCGAGGCACTGATGGAGTACCATCGTCGTTATTACATTCCATCACGGATCACGCTCACGATTGCTGGCAAGATCAATCCAGGCGTGCTCAACGCGCTCAACCAAACTTTTGGCGCGCTCAAACAACCAAACATCCCAGCGGATGGAACGTTCGCGCCATTTGTTGCCTCCGTGACGGAGCGTACCTTTGCCTTTCAACCAAAAAAGATTGAACAAGTCCAGCTCGGTCTCGCCTTTTACGGCTTGCCGTATGGACACGTAGATATGCCAGCCATGGCTCTCTTGAGCACGATTCTTGGTGGCAGTATGTCGTCGCGTCTGTTTACCGAAGTCCGTGAAAAACGCGGCTTGTGTTATTCCGTTGGTGCGGGTCATCACGCTTTCGAAGATACGGGCATGTTTACGGTGAATGCTGGTCTCGATAAAACTCGTTTAGGCGAAGCTCTCGGTGCGATTTGGCAGGAGCTCAAACAGTTGAAAGATACCCAAGTGAGTGCCGATGAGCTGCGGCGAGCTAAAGATCATATCCGTGGCAGATGGATGCTGGCCTTTGAGGATTCTGCTAATCAAGCGGATTGGTACGTCAAACAACTCATCTTTCAAGGCAAAACCAGCTCGCCAGCCGAGCGTATGAAAGTCATTGATGCCGTCAAAGCCAGCGATATTCGTCGTCTTGCCAAGCAGATGTTTGATGAAAAGCGTCTGGGTATCTCGATTGTAGGACCGTTTAAGACTAAAAAAGTGGTTGAGAAGATTATTGCAGAAGCTATAAAACGTTGAGCGAAAGTTCCCCTCTTGAGCAAAAACCTAATCTGGGGTAAGAAAGGGGCAGCTTCATATGCGCAAACTCATTATCGCTAATTGGAAGATGCACTTCGGCCCAGTCAAGGCTGGGGCGTGGGTAAGGGCGTTTCGGCGTGAACGCTTACCTAAAGATGTGGAGATTGGTGTGGCTGTGCCGCACGTTTCCTTGGCGGCCGCCAGGTCTTCACTTGGTCGTGCTGGCGTGCCGTGGTTAGGCGGTCAAAATGTGTTTTGGGAGGAAGATGGTGCCTACACAGGCGAGGTTTCGGCGAGTATGCTGAAGGAGTTTGGTTTGGCGTTTTGCTTAGTTGGTCACAGCGAGCGGCGTTTGCATCTCGGTGAAACCGATGAGATGGTGGCCGCTAAAGCAGCTGCCTTGCAAAAAGTCGGCATTCAACCTGTGATTTGCGTGGGTGAATCAACTGCTCAACGCAAGAAAGGTGAAACGCTTAAAGTGGTGCGCGCTCAAGTCACCGCCGCTATTGTTAAACTTAAAGACAGCGATACTAAGCCAGCTTTTGCTTACGAGCCGCTGTGGGCTATCGGCAGCGGCAAAGGTTGCGCGCCGCAAGACGCTCATGATGTGCATGTTGTTATCCGCGAAGTCCTGTTTAAGAAATTTGGCAAAGCTTCGGAGCAGATGCCGATTCTTTACGGTGGTTCAGTGGATATCAGGAACGTAGCCGAGTATCTTTCGACTACGCATATTGACGGAGTTTTGATTGGTTCCGCGTCGCTCGATCCGCGTGCTTTTGGTCTGCTCTGCCGCTCGGCGATTGTTTCATAAATGAAATAGTCTTCGCATGTTGTTCATAGTCTTTGCATTTATTGTCGCTCTAATTGCCGCGTTTGTGGCGATTCGGCTTGTGATACACCGTTGGCAAGATATCGCGCTGCTTGATCCATCTTCTTTAAAAGATGAACAAGAGCGCGAGCGTCGTGAAGCTCTAATTATGCGGCGTTTTGAGCGCATGCGTTCAGAAAAACTGTTGCCGTGGAAACGTCTCGGTCGGAGTTTCAGTGCGACCATGAGTCGTGGCTTAACGCAGTTGCAGGCACGCATTAGTGCCATGGAAACGCTGTATCAGAGTGCTAAACAACCGTTTACGGCTACCACTTCGGGCACGCGTGAGCACATCAAAATCCTGCTTGGCGAGGCGCGTACGCTCACTCGCGATCTCAAGTGGGCCGAGGCCGAGCGTCGTTATCTCGAAGCACTCACGCTTGATGGACGCGAAGCTGATACCTATCGAGGTTTGGGTTACATGTACATCAAACAAAAGCTTTATCCGCAAGCTAAAGAGACATTTGACTTTTTGGTCAAAATGAAAAAAGCCGATGATGCTACTTACGCTGGTTTAGCCGAGATCATGGAAGCTAACGGCAAACTTGAGGAAGCTAATAAGTTGCGCTTGAAAGCGGTGGAGATGAGCCCTCGTCAACCACATCGGCACGCCGAGCTCGCCGAGTTTTATGTGCGCCATGGACAGGGTAAAAAAGCTCTAGCTGCGGCCGAAGCTGCTACCAAGTTAGAACCGAATAGCGCAAAATATCTTGAACTTTCTTTGGAGGCTGCTATACTCTTTCGCGATCGTAAAGAGGCTGAACGGCTTTATGATCGTCTGCGACTTGTAAGCGATGACACCTCGCGCTTTCGTGCTTGGAAAGACAAGTTTGAGGAAATCAAGGATACGCCGACGTAGCTCAGCTGGTAGAGCACATCACTCGTAATGATGGGGTCCCCGGT
>CAZDER010000039.1:0-6191 GCA_964504505.1 uncultured Gammaproteobacteria bacterium
TCTAGTATCTCGCAAAATGAGAGCGACGTAAGGGGGCGAAAATCACAAAATTGAGTCGACCTATCCACATGTTTCCCCCGTTTGGGGCAGATCTGGCTTTGGGAACTTACGTTTGTGTTGTACACGACGAGATGTCACGTTGTCGAACGGATTACGTGAGTCCGATTGCATAAGGACGCTTCGAACTTGGTTCATCGCAGTCCACCATTAAAAAACTCCCCCGCCTCTCGCGAGAGGCGGGGGAGTTTTTGCTTAAACAACAACGCATCCCCCGTGGAATGCGTGAAGATGAGCTGATTGTGTGGGTGGAGACGAAGTTTTAGTCCGCGTGACCGAGCTAAAAACTCTGGTAGAAGCTGTTCCAGCTCGTAAGCAGCTCGTGCATGACGAGCCTAGCTTTCTCTGGACTCACGAATCGGGTGCCTTGCTCGTCGCATGAGCGCAGTTTCAGAAAAAATTTCTCTGCGTAGTCAAGGTCTGAAAGATCCTTGAGCGAGCCAAACGAGAGCGTGCTCCAGCCTTTGGCGTCTAGTTGGAGACTAAGTCCAACTATCGGATCACGTATTTCTCCGTAGGTGTGGAGCGACAGCCTGAAACTCGGTTCCTCGGTGTCTGGCATGGCGATGGTCCACTCGAGCATGATCGAACCCACGACGCAAAAGTTTCGAACTAGATAGTCGGGAAAATTCGTTTCCACGACTTGCGTCTGCAGGCTTCGCATAGCCTCCCCAATTGCGACCGTCAGGGTCACGTGGTTGAAAGCTATAATGACTGGTATGATCTCGATGCGTGATCTTCTGTCCATTAAAGACTCCTTTCGTGCACGAACTCTAACGCTAAACCAGGCAAAATGTCAAGCATTAGCCCATCTTGTAGGTTGTACTGTTTACGTAACTAACGCTTCATCCAGCCAAAGACAATCAGAGCGGCGGCGATTAGATTGAGCGTAGCATGCGCCGTCATCTGTGCTTGCGGCACGCCCACAACGAGCATGTAGAAGTGAGTAGCAATCACGAGCGCAGTACCGACCCAAAAAGACCACATAGCGATAGACGATGATGAGGTGTTCATATGCGGTTAAGATAGCACAATTTTTAATTTCATGCCTTTAGGCGTAAAAACGAAACCCCGCCCTTCGTGAAGGGCGGGGTTTTGCCAAAGCCATTATTAGGCTTGTGCGACGGCGCGGCGGACGTTGACGGCGCGAGGACCCTTTGGGGAATCTTCGACTTCGAACGTGACGGCATCGCCTTGGCGAAGTTCATCGAACATGACGTCGACGAGAGCATCAGAGTGAAAAAACACGTCTTTGCTTTGTCCTTCTGGGGTGATGAAGCCGAAACCGCGGTCGGTGAGGGTCTTGATGATACCATTCATAGGTTGTATGGGTGTAGTGCTTAAGATTAATTATGAGTAAAATACGGGAAGTTCGACGACTCTTCTGATATTTTATTGAGGGTATTCTAGCAGTAATTTTTCAGAAAGTCAACACCGTGTCAGTTAGACCTCCTTGGCGTTTGGATTAGTAGGCGGATGAAAGGGTTTTCCGCCTCCAAACGAACTGCGTGGAGATGATGGTCGAGCACCAAGACTAGGGCGACCCGTGTCAGTCGAAGCAGGCGGGTAGACATTGCCCTCGGTGCGCTTCATCGAGAGATTGACGCGACCGAGCGAGTCTATCTCGTGGACGATGACATGGACTGTATCGCCTACGTTGACGATATCTTGGACTTTGGCGACGCGGTAGGGAGCCATCTCCGAGATATGTACGAGACCCTCGACTTTGGGCAGAATCTCGACAAAAGCACCAAAGTCCATCAGGCGTGTGACTTTACCCGTAAAGACTTCGCCAGCTTTGACCTCGCGTGTCAGATCACGGATCCAAGCCACCGCCACTTCGAGCGAATCGGGACTGGAGCCGGTCACCATCACCATACCGTTATCCTCGATATCAATCTCGACTTTATGTACGGCGATAATTTCGTTGATGATCTTGCCGCCCGGACCAATCACATCGCGGATACGGTCAGGGTTGATCATGAACGAGACGATACGCGGAGCAAATTTGGATAATTCGGCGCGTGGAGCGGCTAAGGTTTTCTCCATCATATCCAAAATCTCGAGACGGGCATCGCGTGCTTGTTTGAAGGTTTGCTCAACTACGTGCCAAGGCAGCCCCGAAGTTTTGGTGTCCATCTGGATGGCAGTAATGCCGTCGCGCGTGCCAGCAATCTTAAAATCCATGCCACCTTCGCCGTCCTCAAGGTCTTGCAAGTCGGTAATAACTTGATAACGACCCGCTTTTTCATCGCTCGCCATACCCATGGCGATCCCGGCTACTGGTGCCGTGATAGGCACGCCAGCATCCATCAGAGCGAGAGTCGAGCCACAGGTAGCACCCATCGAGCTTGAACCGTTGGAGCCAAGCACTTCCGAAACAGCGCGAATAGTGTAGGGAAACTGCTCCTTGGTTGGCATGACTGGCATAAGGGCGCGTTCGGCGAGGGCACCATGACCGATTTCGCGACGACCAGGACCGCGATTAGGCTTGGTTTCGCCGACCGAATAGCTGGGGAAATTATAGTGATGGAAGTAGCGTTTTTTGGTTTGAAACTCCATCGTGTCTAAAGTCTGTTCCATGCCGGGCGCACCGAGCGTGATACTCGACAGGACTTGAGTAGAACCGCGTTGGAATAAACCCGAGCCATGCGTACGTGGAATGAGAGCGACCATGGCTCCCAACTCACGGATTTCAGTAACCGAACGACCATCAGCCCGGCGTTTACCATTCAGAATCTGTTTGGTAATCTCGCCTTCAACGAAAGTCTCGATGACTACATCTGCCTTTTTACGCGTATCTTTGCCGATATTTTCGCTGATGAGATAGCTTTCGACCTCTTTTTTCAAGCGAGCCACGGCGGCTTTGCGGTCGGTTTTAGATTTAAGCGGTTCGGCAAATAGCAAACCAACCTTGTCGGCTAAAAAGGTGTGGACTTTATCGTACAAAACTTGAAGTTCAGCACGTTTGACAGCCTCTTCCTCGTTTTTTGGTGTGATAAGATCGATTTTGTTTTTGCCGACAGCCACTCGAACATGGTTGATCAAATCGATGATAACACCAAGCTGGGCGTGGGCTAGCTGCATAGCTTCGAGAGCCACGGTTTCGGGAATGCGGTTGGCACCAGCCTCGACCATGATGGTTTTATCAGCTGTGCCTGCTACGACTAGATCAAGCTCGCCTAAATCGGTTTCGGCGTAAGTGGGCATAACGATGAGCTTGCCATCTTTGCGACCGATACGCACCGCCGCGATGGGACCATTCCAAGGGATGTCAGAAATAGCCAGAGCACAGGCGGAGCCGATCAAACCAGGAATATCGGCATCATTTTCTTGGTCGTGTGAAAAAACAGTTGCCACGACTGCTACATCGTTGCGTAGAGTAGTTGGAAAAAGCGGACGCACGGCACGATCAATCAGGCGACCAGAGAGCACGGCTTCATCAGTCGGGCGACCTTCACGCTTGATAAAACGTGAGCCTTTGATGCGACCAGCGGCATACATACGCTCTTCAAAATCCACGCTCAAGGGGAAATAGCCGGCATCTTCGCGAGCCTCACCGAGCGTAGCCGTACATAAAGCTACCGTGTCGCCATAACGGATAACGCACGAACCATTGGCTTGCTGGGCGAGCTGACCAACCGCGATGGAGAGGGTACGACCCGCGAGGTTGATAGAAAATTCTTGAGGAGGAGTAATCATAATGAGGAATGGAAGCGTTAGAAAGTGATACGGATATTGCGACCTTTGGGGGAGAGTGTGGATGAGGAGGTGCTCTCAAGAGGTGGAGGCGTAGGCTTGGATGCACGTGGTTTAGTAGTCGGAGCTACGAGTATTGGATGACGAATATTGGATCCGCCTCCGCCAGTTGGCACGGATAGCAGAGTGGAATGTGGCTCGAGAGCGGGAGAGAAGTCAAGCTCGAGAGGCTCAAACACAGTTTCAAGTGAGGTGGGTTTAGGGCGCGGAGTAGCTCGAGGAGTGAGTGGCAGCTTAGGTTGATTAACAGCTGGATGATGGCGGGAATGCAAAAGAAACTGGGTAGGATTCTCGCTTAAATCAACAAAATGATCAACTACTTCACGCAGTTGATTGTTGGTGGAGGAACCAAAGGCTAAAGCCTCGCAGATGATGCCGTTAGCCTTGAGATACTGCACGAGTGGAATAAAATCGCCGTCGCCAGTGACGAGCACGACCACATCGACACGCGAGGAGATAGCCATAGCATCAACAGCCATGCCGACGTCCCAATCAGCTTTTTTCTCGCCACTCGCGAACTCTTGCACGTCTTTGACTTTAAGCTCGATGCCGTTGGAGGTAAGAGCTTCAAAAAAAGCTGTCTCCTCGCCAGTTTTGGACTTGGCGACATAGGCGATAGCGCGCACCAGTTCGCGATTGCCGACCGCAGCCTCGACTAGAGCGGTAAAGTTAACGCGCGAACCGTAAAGATGCTTGGCGGAGTGGTACATGTTTTGCGTGTCGATAAAGACCGCGACGCGTTGAGAAGGACGTTGGATCATAAAAAGATAAAGAATGATTTTGGAGAGGGTAAAAAATTAAGCCTCTCGCAAAGATTGTACCGACTGGGGTGTCGACGAATCGCTAAAATAATACGCCATTTTTATGGATTTGTCCAGACGTGCCGAGTAAAAATGGGATTTTTACATACAATCCGAGAGACAGGCTCTCGGATTGTGGTTTATATCTTGAGCTTTGCCATCAAATCATCGTAGGCTTTGGCATCAGTCCGCTTGAGATAGCGCATGAGGCGGCGGCGTTCGCCGACTTTTTTGATGAGACCGCGGCGCGAAGAAAAGTCTTTCTTGTGTGTTTTTAAGTGGTCGGTGAGCTCTTTGACCTCCTCGCTCAAAATAGCAATCTGGACTTGAGGGGAACCAGTATCGGTGGCATGAGTCTTGAACTTCTCGATGACTTTCTTCTTTTTTTGCGGATCTAACATGAGAATTGGCGACGTTATCGTTCGTGACAGAATGAATCGGTCGTGAGCGATAGCGTCGGATAAGCGCGTTCGTCAGACGATGCCAACGAAGCGTAGGTGAATGAGTGAGCAGAATCTAGCAAGGGCTGGGGAAAAAGGCAAGCAAAAGGATCCTTGGTTAGGATCCTTGGCATAGAGGGCGGGGTGGAGGAAGTGGAGCTTAAGCGGCGGAGGCAGGGATGAGAGAGCAGTCATGGTTTTGGAAGATGGTGCCGTAGGGAAGAACGTGGAGGTTGGGATGATCGCCGAGACTGTTGTCAGGATCAAAGCGCACGCGGTTAAGTGGCACTTTTTTAGGCGGTTGACCACGGATGTGAACTCTGATTTCACAGCGGGGATCGAAGCTCTGCAAGTGGCGCAGGTTCTTGATCACCGTAGCAGGATCGAAATCCATGCCGGCAAACAGTTTATCAATACGCACGCGGGCGGGTTGGAGTTTAGCGACTCGCTTGCCGTTGTGCTCGTGAAACTCGATCACCGTGACCTTAACCGTGTTGAAATTGGGTAGCTTTTTGGCGTTTGGCGGCATGGCTTTTTCCTTTCTGGCATCGCAGATTCGTTGAGGGAAGTCTCGACGAATCGGTTGAAGCTAGAAACGAAATATCCCACCGGTTGGCGGTGGGATAATCTATGGAGGCGTCAGTCAATGCCTAGGTTGCCATGAGATGTTCACCGCGAAAGCGCGTATCAACAATAACGAGCGTGCAAATACCAAAACTCATCCACTTAGCAAAGCGGATGCGATTCTCGTTGCGGTAAGCCTGCTCGAAACTCATAACAATACTTAATAATGTGCCTAAGCTTGTGGACGGCGTCAAGCCAACCTGTGGATAACGTACAATACAATTCACGGACTGTGGAGTTGACAGAACTTAGTTTATCGCTAACCATAAGCTTGGTTAAGTTGATTAACTTGATCGGATCAACAGGAGGACAAACGATGGAAAAGCGAGCGATCATGTTTACGGATACGAATGCTACCCATGTTTGGGATGGAGAGGCGCAGAACTGTCCCATTAAAAATGCAGATGGTACATACCATCTGCATTTTATGCGATGTGGACGCTGTGGGATCAAACGGTATAGTGGTCTGGTCTGTCTAGACCAGCATTGTGGATAAATAGGAGAGATCCAC
>CAZDER010000040.1:0-5986 GCA_964504505.1 uncultured Gammaproteobacteria bacterium
TTCATCTAACGTCTCGATTAACTCTGCTACCGCCACGCCGGTTGTCTCATCGGTTTCGACTAGCGTTTTAGGAATCCACTGGAACTCGACCACATCGGTTTTAAGACCAAGCTTAGCCACCGTATCTGAAAGCTTCAGAAGATCGTGGAGAACACAATGGATTTCGGTTGAATTGTCTTCCTCAATGATATTGAGAGCACCTGCGTCAATCAAAGTGAGCTCGATTTCGTCACGACTCTCTCCCCCGCCTTTCGCGAGAAGCGAGGGAGAGCCTAAAGCAGCCGGAATGTGAACGACGCCAAGATGCGTAAAGAGATAGGTAACCGAGCCTGCCGTCGCGAGAGAGCCACCACTTTTAGTGAGCGTGTGTTTGACCTCGCTCGCGGTACGATTACGATTGTCGGTCACGCATTCGATGATGAGGGCTGTGCCGCCGGGCGTATAGGCTTCGTAGGTGAGCGTTTCGATCTGACCTTCACCACCCACACCAGCACCACGCACGATGGCACGTTCGATGTTTTCTCTGGGGAGAGAGGCGGCTCGAGCCCGCTCAACTGCGGCACGCAAGTATGCGTTCATGGCTGGATCAGCCCCTTTTTCGCGAGCTGCGACCGTGATTTCACGCGCAAGTTTAGTAAACGACGCCGAACGTTTGGCGTCAATCGCGCCCTTGAACTGTCGAACTTTATGCCATTTTGAGTGACGAGACATAGGGAGATATTCATATCCTCCCCTGACAAGAGGAGTTAGGGGGTTTTCCCGTACAGAATTGCGGAAATCCCCCATCAAAATTATTTTTATACCATTTCTTAATAACCGTTTAACATTTCCTCCCCACGCATCTCTTCCCGAGGAGAATCTTTGGCAACTTAGGCTCTATCCCCTCCATCCCTCGTCCGACTCGTGCCACCTCCCCTTAGTTTCAGTGGAGGTCTACAGTTTCTCCTGTACGAGCGTCTCTCCCTTTAGATCGTCTCTCCCCTTAAAGTAAGGGGAGATGCCGAAGGCAGAGGGGATAGTCCCCGCTGACGTTGAAATGGTTATTTGGAGCTGGTATTATTTTACTGGACAAACTTGTAAACAAGCAGTCGCCGAGGCGACACAGTCGTCCATCATTTTAGAGTTCTGGGCGGCGACCATGCAAGCAATGCGCGAGGTACCGCAACTCGTGACGCAGCCCGTGGCAGTATCGACAGCTGTGTCTTTGACGGGCGGGGCAGGAGTTGGACTACGCGGAGGCGTCACACCCGTGACTGGCGGTTCGTCTAACGGCACAGGCACTCTTGGAGCCGCTGGGATTTGCAATATGCCAGCACTGGTCGGAATTTGGATTGGTTCAACGATGTTTGAACAACGTCCCAAACAGGTGCGCCATTCTATTATGCTTGACGTGCCCTCACAATTACTTTGGCAAGCGTTGGCATCAGCGTTAACAAGGCAAGCCGAGAGGGCTTGTTGGACAACAGGGAGCGCGCGACGCAAGAGTCGAATGGTCTCCAGATCGGCTGATGAATTGGTCGTGAGACGCGAGACGCGATCCAACGCTTCTGGCGTGTAGCCATCGATCCAATCCATGTAGCGACGAGCACAGCTGACACCGTTACCATCCACCGAAGGACAGCGCGATACGCAACTCACAAATAGGCGTTCGTTAAGACGCTGCGAAGACGCATCTCGATTGTCTACCAGACACGTATTTATACATTGACGTGTTTGATCAGCATTGACCGCGGCTCCTGTTCCACCCGCTCCACCAGCACACACGCTATTCAATCGGTCAAGTTTGCCGTTGATAACATCTAATTCGCCAAACACACCGCGTGCTGGTGCTTCTACGTTGCGTAGATTGACACGAGCTCCAAGCAGTTGGGCGATCAACATTTCCGAGCTGCGCACGGCTTGATACACGTTGTACGTGGTAGGTGCTCGACGATCGTCAAGACGAGCAAAAGTGGTGACCGCTGGCAGCGCACTCGCGATAAATGGAGCAGCAATCAACGCACTGGTCATGATCGCACCCCACACGAGCTTACGATTGACACGCAGCTTAAAAAATAGAGACATACAAAAAACAATGGATTATAGTTTGAACTATAGCAGTCGTTGCTAATAGCGGCAATAAATCAACCCCACAAAAAAAGCCGCGGTTGTCGTGAAACGTTCCGCGACTTTTTTGGCGCACCTTACGCCTCCTCTTGCCCCATGCCTTCAGCACTGCCGTGGTAGGTGCCGAAGCCGGTGCCAGTTGGGCTTAGGCGGCCGATGATGACGTTTTCTTTGAGACCTTCGAGACGATCAACCTTGCCCGTGACCGCCGCGTTGATGAGTACGCGCGCTGTTTCCATGAAGGAGGCAGCCGACAAAAAGGATTCTGTCGAAAGTGCCACTTTAGTGATGCCCAAAAACAGCGGAATGAGTTTGGCGACGACGTTTCCAGCCGTTTCGACGCGTTGGTTTTCGACATCGGCGCGAGCGCGTTCGATGACTTGACCGGGCAGCAGGTCGGTTTCCCCAGAATCATGGACATACACGCGCGAGAACATCTGGCGCACGATCACCTCGATATGCTTGGCGTTAACTTTTTGTCCTTGCGAGGCATACACCGACAAAACCTCTTTCAAGATGTAGCGCATCAGCGACTTGACCCCTTTCAAGCGAAACACATCTTGCAAATCTAGCGGACCCTCGGTCAGCGCGTCGCCCATCGCCACCTCTTGTCCATCCTGAATGACAAGATGATAGCCGACGGGGATCTCGTGCTCGGCGGAGATTTGAGCTTCGTGGACTAAGACGACCGTGTTCTTCACGATTTTGATTGAGCCTTTGCTCGGCGAGAGCACTTCCTCACCACTCGCGTGCTGCATGAGCATTGTCCCCTCTTTGACCTTGTCGCCATCTTTGACTTTGACAATATCTCTTTTCAAAAATGGATAGACCTTTTCTTGAATGCCACGATAGCTAATCATGACTTTTTTCTGATTGCCAACCGTGTCTACCAGCTTGACGCCCGTGGTAGTATGCAAGACTTTCTTTTCAGCCTCCACGATCTTGGCAACGCCCGCGACTTCGGCTAAGACGGCGCGGCGTTTGGGCGAGCGAGCCTCAAACAACTCTTCTACACGCGGCAAACCTGTAGTGATATCCGCAGCTGCTGTACCACCAGCGTGGAAAGTACGCATGGTGAGCTGGGTGCCTGGTTCGCCGATAGATTGAGCCGCGATGATGCCGACCGAAGTTCCCATGTGTACCAAGGCATTATGCGCCAAGTCGTAGCCATAGCACTTTTGACAAAGTCCGCGATGGATTTTGCAGCTAAACACGGAACGCACAACCGCACTCGTGATTTTATTCTTGGCAAAAGCACGAATGTGATTCTCGACGATGAGTGCGCCTTTTTTGACGAGCACCTCTTTGGAATCGCCATCTTTTAAGTCCTTAATCAGCACCCGACCAAGCAAACGCGTGAGGATCGGTTCGCCGATTTCCTCACACTCCGCCGAGGTGATTTCGACACCTTCGGTATCACCACAATCTTCGGTGTTGATGATCACATCCTGCGCCACATCTACGAGACGACGGGTAAGATAACCAGCGTTAGCAGTTTTGAGAGCGGTGTCGGTCAACCCTTTGCGCACACCGTGGGAAGAGATGAAGTACTCGAGCACATCCAAACCTTCACGTAGCGATGACTTGATCGGCAGCTCGATAATGTCGCCAGTTGGATTAGCTACTAGACCCTTCATACCCACCACGTTAGTCAGCTGACCTAAAGATCCACGTGCGCCAGAATCGATCATGGAGAAAACCGTACCGTTTTTGTCGAGTGAATCTTTAGACAATTTCTGAATCTGATCTTTGACTTCCGTCCAAATGCGAATGATTTGCGAATAACGTTCTTTTTTGGTGAGCAACCCCTCCTTAAATTGCTCCTCCACTTCCTGCGTACGTCGGTTGCCTTCATCAACCATGGCGTGTTTTTCGACAATCGGCAGATCGCCGACTCCATAGCTAAAACCCGAACGCGTACTGTAGTAAAAGCCCATGCTTTTAACTTCATCCAAGAAACGTGCCGTCCGCTCAAAACCGCGAATCTCAATCGTTGTACGCACGATGTCACCAAGTTGTTTGGTGCCGATGAGTTCGTTGCGGTAGCCAATTTCTTTAGGAAAAAGACGATTAAGCAAGATGCGACCTACGTTGGTTTCGATGATAGCTTCACCCTGCGCCAAGCGCGTTTTAATCTTTTCACGCAATAACAATTTGCCAGCTTGATAGAGGTAGACTGCGTGATCGGTTGATGGGATAGCCTTGAGCTTGCCATCGACTGGCTCGATCAACATGGTCATGTAATAGCAGCCCCAAGCCACATCTTTATCTGGACGCGTGATGGGTTGACCTGTTGCCGGTTTGAGCAAGTTCTTAGTCGAAAGCATCAAGTTTTTGGCTTCCCAACGCGCCTCTTCGGTCAGCGGAATATGCACGGCCATTTGATCTCCATCGAAGTCGGCGTTGAAAGCTGGACACACCATCGGATGGATCTGGATAGCTTTACCCTCAATCAATTTAGGTTGGAAGCCTTGAATGCCGAGGCGATGCAAAGTCGGCGCACGGTTTAAGAGCACGACCGAATCTTCGGCGATCTTTTCCAAGATATCCCAAACTTCAGCATGATCGGCTTCGATATAGCGGTTGGCAGAACGAATGTTGTGGACGAGTTCGCGTTTGATGAGCTCGCAAATGATAAATGGCTTAAAAAGTTCCAGCGCCATCATTTTAGGCAAACCACATTGATGTAGCTCGAGGTTTGGACCGACAATAATCACCGAACGACCAGAATAATCAATGCGTTTTCCCAGCAAGTTTTGACGGAAGCGACCTTGTTTGCCTTTTAAGAAATCCGCCAACGACTTGAGTTGACGCTTTTTACCCGTCGCGGCAATCACGGTTTTGGACGAACGCGCACCATTGTCGATGAGCGCGTCCACCGCCTCTTGCAACATGCGTTTTTCGTTGCGCACGATGACTTCTGGCGCGTGGAGCTCGAGCAAACGCTTCAAACGATTATTGCGATTGATCACGCGGCGGTAGAGATCGTTGAGATCGCTGGTCGCAAAGCGACCGCCATCGAGTGCCACCATCGGACGTACATCTGGCGGAATGACGGGCAATGCCTTTAGAATCATCCAGTTAGGCTCTAGTTTAGTGCCATCGAGCGATTTCAGAAGTTTTAAGCGACGAATCAAGCGATCGTGTTTAGCCGGCGAAGCACCTTCAAGATCGGCCTGCAAAACTTTAATCGTGGCAGGCACGTTGATCTTTTTGAGCAGCTCATTGATAGCCTCGGCACCAATTTTAGCCTCGAACACATGGCCATACTTGAGGGAAAGATCATGGTAATCGCTTTCTGACAAGATCGTCATGGTTTCAAGATTCTTGAGCTCTTTTTCAACTATGCCAAAATCCTTCTCCAGAGCTTTGAGCTTCAATTCTTTGACGCCTTGGATACGATCCAGCTCTTTGCCAGCTTCTTGCTGCTTGATCTGCTTTTCGGCAGCCTGTTTCTGAAAACGCTCCACATCGCGCTCATACTCGGCGTCAATGGATTTGCGTTTGCCTTTGTACTCGGTACGGACTTGCTCGAGCGTGTCGTTTTGCAAGCGTTCATTGACTTCGACGATAATAAAAGCTGTAAAGTAGATGACTTTTTCGAGCGCACCTAAAGTAATATCCAGCACCGTACCAATTTTGGAAGGCACGCTGCGCAAAAACCAGATGTGGGCGACTGGTGCACACAGCTCGATATGCCCCATGCGTTCGCGTCGCACCAATGAATGCGTCACTTCGACGCCGCACTTGTCACAGATGATACCCTTGTAACGAATCTTTTTATACTTGCCGCAATAACACTCCCAATCTTTGGTCGGACCAAAAATTTCTTCGGCAAACAAGCCGCCTTTCTCTGGTTTTTGGGTGCGATAATTGATGG
>CAZDER010000041.1:0-5970 GCA_964504505.1 uncultured Gammaproteobacteria bacterium
CTGGCTTGCTTTTGCGCGAGATGGCACGGCGTTTGCGCTGGCGTACAGCGTGTTCCGCTGAATAAAGTCACGATACCTAACCAAAATGCGACCGTCAAATAATTCAAGTTCAGAACGCTCCGCCACGCTCCGTCCGCAATTGCCACCAACTCCGCATGACTTCTTTGGCAGCAGGTACGGCAAAACTTGATCCTTCACCTCCCTCTTCGATCAAGACTGCCACAACAATTTCAGGTGTCGCTAAAGGCGCGAAGCCAGTAAACCATGCGTGAGTTTTTTTGTTGACGTTCCATTGAGCGGTACCCGTTTTACCCGCGACCTCGAAAGCTAAGCCGTTCAGGGCACGAGCCGAGCCATAGCTCACGGCATCACGCATCCCGAGCCGCACCGTTTCGAGTAAAGCTGGATCAGCTAAATGCGTGGCACGCGGAGCAAATGTCGGTCCAGATATCCCGCCTCCATTGATATCGGCACTTGATTCTAACACGTGCGGCCGTAGTAAGGTTCCACCGTTAGCGATGGCTGCCGTATATAGAGCTACTTGGAGCGGTGTCACTAAAAGATCGCCCTGTCCGATTGATAAGTTATAGGTATCTCCTAAAAACCACGCTTCGCCTTTGGTCGCTTGCTTCCAGACCTTGGAAGGCACAAACCCAGCTGCTTCGCTTGTCAGGTCAATCCCCGTTTTTTCGCCCAGTCCAAACGTCCGCATCCAAGCTACAAGGCGATCGCTCCCCAAACCGACAAACGATTCGTAGCCGCCTCCTACATAATAAAAAAAGGTATTAACTGACCAGGCAATCGCTTTACGCACATTCGTAACCCCGTGACCTCCGGCTTTCCAATCTGGAAAAAACCACGGACCTACTTGGATACCGCCGACTGATAATACGCTAGAGGCTGAAGTGATAATTTTTTCTGCCAAAGCCGCGGTCGAGATTACGATCTTGACCGTTGATCCGGATGGATACATACCCGCTAAAGCTCGCGGAAACAACGGCTCATCAGGCGCATCGACCAAGGCTCGGTACAAGGTAGACGATACTCCGCCAGAAAAAAGGTTATTGTCATATCCAGGCCATGACACAAGCGCAAGTACGCTACCATCGCGCGGATCGAGTGCAACTATAGCTCCTCGAGTAGCCTCGGCTCGCTTGAGTTGAGTTTGCAAGGCTTGTTCGGCACTGCGTTCTAACTCGCTATCGAGCGTCAAACGCAATTCGCGCCCGTCCACCGAGGCAACTTCACGGAGTGCCGCCCGACGGTGTCCAAACGCATCGACCTCGCTGATCTCCTCGCCGACCGTGCCGCGTAAATCTGCTTCATAAATACGCTCAACGCCAATTTTACCAATTTCATCAGCCCGGCGGTAACCCTGATCACGGCGATTTTGATACTCTTCTGGAGAAATTTTACCTACATAGCCCAGCACATGTGCTAAGCTTAACAAAGTCTCACCAAACGGATAGCGACGTTTGGGACGCACCTCAAGCTCAAATCCTGGTAAGGTCGGTAACTGAATCGTCAAAGCCATCGCCCGCTCGTAAGGTAACGCAGCCGCCACCAGCACCGCCTCATCTCGCACAGTTCCCGTAGCCGTAGTCAGCGTTCGCAGTTCGCCTAAACTCACGCCTAATAGTCGTGCAGCCTGTCCAAGCTCGAGCGCGAGATCTTCGCCTTTCTTGAGTCCACTTGGCGTCATAGTGACTTGGAAGCTAGATACATTTTCCGCCAACACCACGCCACGACGATCACGGATAATGCCTCGCTTAGGCCACAATGGCACTGTTTTTAGCCGATTCGCTTCGGAGAGATGGCGATATTTTTCCCCCTCTACACCCTGCACCCACCCAGCTCGTCCTAGCAAAATAGCTAACATGCAGACCACCAAGATCCGCACTACTAAAAAACGCCGTCGATCAAACGTCTGTCCAACATACAGTGGCCGTTCACGCGCCAAGGTTAGCTCATCTTCAAACATCACCTCATGCTTAACGCTTTCATCGCGCTCGAGCTCAACATACCGATCATGACGCTCGGCACTAGGAAAGGGCGTTGCGGGATCAACCATACCAAGCCTTGGCTGCTTGAGGCTGTCCGATCAAGCGCACGTGAGCCGTGAAAAAACTTAAGAACGTAAAACCTAAAATCGTCAACAGAATATGCAAACCCAACACCCATACCCCGCTCGCCCACGAAAAACTAGCTAAACCTGTTTGGCTGTGCCAGCTTGCCAATCCTAGTTCGCAGAGCTGATTAAGTATGGTCACCACAACCACCAAAGCCACAGCCGTGTACACCGAGCGATTAGTCAGCCAGCGGCTAAATAGAAAAGTAGTTAACCAAACTAAGATCAGCAAACGCAAAGTATGCAGTTCGAAAGCGTAGAACGCATAACTATCCAGCACCGCTCCTGTCACGAGCGCGAATACTAGGCCTTGGCGCGGTCGCGTACTCATGCACAACAGGATTAAAGTCGGCAGCACCATGCCCGCCCCAACATGCGCAAATATAAACGGCATAAAACCGATCGAAAGCACTCCGACCACTAGACCTAAAAGTACGCTCATGAGCAAACTCCGCATATACCATAAGCCTACGGTTGAGCGCGCAAAATAGCAACGATCGAGAGTCGATCGAGACCTACTAAAGGCTCAACCGCAGCCGTTAAAAACGAGTCGGTTGGTTTTCCATTAACGCGGTTAATGATACCGAGCGGTAGGTTGCCTGGCACCTTTTCCTCGGTTCCAGCCGTCACCAATAAATTATCCTGCTTTAAAGTTTCCGAGGGTGGAATATAGGTTAAGAGTGCCGCGCCATTGCCACGCCCCTCGATCACTCCTACGAGATGAGGTGCACGGACTGGTGAAGCCGCCGTGCGCGCGTCTGGATCGGTAAACACCTCAAGCACAGCTACTCGCTCACTGACGCGTAGAATCTTGCCAACAAACACTCCCCCCTCGGTAATCACCGCTTGACCAACTTCGACTTGATCATGGGTACCTCGATCAAGCATGAAGTGCATGCGTCCTTGTTCAAGATCACGACTGATAACCCGCGCGCCAATGCTATCGTGACCCGAATGTTCCAAAAAATGCGCTTGAGCTTTTAGCGTACGATTCTCGTCTTCCAAGGACTGCAAACGAGCGCGATCAACTACCTCGTGAGCAATACTTGCTTCCAGCGCGCGCAAGCTCGCCTCCGACGCGACGGAACGTCCGCTCAAGCCACGTAATTCGGCAGCCATACGCGCCAAACTCTGTATCAACGGTTTGGTCGCTAAACGGACTACCCCGCCGATTAACCCAAAAACTCCAGTCAACAGCAAAATCAGCACGAGCACGAGCACGCCGCCACCAATAAACAACGGACGAGTGGTCGCCATAAGCTAAATCTAGACTCCAGGAATACGATCAGTGGCCGGAAAAGCCACATCTTCGAGCAAGGCGTCATTATCCAACAAAACTCCAGTCCCCATCGCGATGGCGGTCAGTGGATCGTCGGCGACGCGCACAGGTAAGCCCGTCCCACGATTGATGGCTGCATCCATACCACGCAGCAACGCCCCCCCACCTGTGAGTACTATCCCCTTTTGGTAGATATCGGCAACCAACTCGGGCGGTGTAATTTCTAAAATACTCTTAACCTGTTCGACGATAGCTTTGACGGAACGGGCTAGCGCCTCACGAATCTGGGCATCGTTGACCATGATCTCACGCGGCAAACCACTCAACATATCCCGCCCACGCATCGAGGTTTCCATGGACTCGCCGAACTCGACAGCGGAACCGATGGCGATTTTTATCTGCTCGGCAATGCCCTCACCAAGCAATAGATTGAAGACGTCTCTGGCGTATTGAGCGATGTTTTTGTTAAGTTCTTCGCCGGCGACGGCACTCGACTTAGCGGTCACAACCCCATTCAAAGAAATCACGGCTACTTCCGTAGTCCCTCCACCGATATTCACCACCATATTGCCCATCGGACTTGAGATATCCATGCCAGCCCCAATCGCCGCCGCGATCGGTTCTTCGACCACCAAGACATCGTGAGCCCCAGCACTCATGGCCGCGTCTCCTACGGCTTTACGCTCCACTTCGGTCACATCCAGCGGCACCGAAATAATCACGCGCGGACGCGGAATAACGAGCGAGCGATCATCATGTACTTTGTCAAAAAAGTAACGCAGCATCTTTTCTGTCACTTCAAAATCAGCAATAATACCACGTTGCAACGGTCGCGTGACCAAAATGTGCGGCGGGGTTTTGCCCAACATGGCACGCGCGTCCTCACCGACTGCCAAAATCCGCCCATTGCGACGGTTGATCGCCACCACTGAAGATTCGTTGACGACGATGCCTCGACCTTTGACGTACAACAGAGTATTGGAAGTTCCCAGATCAATGCCGATCTGTTTAGTAAACCGCCTAAGCACTTGTCGCCACATACAGCCAGATCATAGAGAGTGCTCTTCAGAATAGCAACCCAACCAGTTTTACTACATTCTACGGCTTTCCTCCATCGAAACAAATAAGTACTCAATACTCCCAATTAGAATCAAAAGTCCTAGCATATTCCACCAAGTGCATAGTGCTTGCGCCGACAGTGCCAAACTTACAACTGCCACTAAGGATAACAATAACCCATGGCGAAATGCGCTGCGAGCTTCACGCATGATGATATGTTGGCGTTTTAAGACAAAAATACGATACAGAGCTCCCAAGACCGCCACCGTTCCAAGTAAAGCCGCGAATAAAGTGACGTAAAACAAGAATAAGCCCAAAGCCCCAGTTTCGATCGGATCTACCCGTAGGAGTACCATAATCCAACCTAACCACGCGAGCAGGCTGGTGAGAGCCATAATCCGCAGATACACCGCAAAACTCATGCCCGATTGCATGACCAGAGTATACAGGATAAAAAGCCTAGTTCAAAACTTCAAAGATTGTGAGTCACGATTTTAGTCACGATTTTGCTCCCTAAGATACGGTTAATCTCGTTTTGAATCTGTACGCGCTGCATACCCAGCTCATGGAGAGCTGCACCTGATAAAGAACCAAATTTGAGCACGCCTCCACTAAAAGACA
The DNA here is from genome assembly GCA_964504505.1 of uncultured Gammaproteobacteria bacterium. Classification (GTDB taxonomy): domain Bacteria; phylum Patescibacteriota; class Patescibacteriia; order 2-12-FULL-60-25; family 2-12-FULL-60-25; genus JAGOUY01. The sequence continues at coordinate 5,088 of CAZDER010000041.1, forward strand.
CGATGCGTACATACGCTGCCTTTTCCTCTCCCCACAAACGTCGGATAACTTGGTCTGCTTCATGCACCACGCGAGCCGCCGTGGCCTGTTCGGAGATACCCGCGGCACGCAAGGCGGCTGGTAGTAAGCGTCGGATAGAAACGAGTGCCATAGGTTAAAGTTTGCGAAACTCACAGATATGTCTAAAATCGCAAAATCGACAAGTAAAAGACTCGGGCGTGGGCGCGTAATCAGACTGTAGGATTTCGTTCATGCGCGTTTCCAACTTTTCCACAAAAGCCTCGCGAGCTTTAGTGAGCAAGGGTTCGACCTCACGCATCTCCCAACCTAAAACGTAAATATACACCAAACGCGTGACTTTTAAACCTTTTTCCTCCAAGGCGATCTGATAGAGATGGAGTTGTTCTTTATCTTCGGCTTGCAGCGTATCTTTGGCGGTCCCAGTTTTGTAATCAACCACCATGAACGAACCATCTTCAAGCCGATCAATCCGATCAATCTTGCCCTTAATGGAGTGTTGACCAAGTACGAGCGTGAAATCTTTTTCTATCTCAAAAACATCTGGCAGCTTTTCACGATAAGCGCGACATAAAGCACGAACGGCCTCACGACCTTTGTCGAGATACTCATCATGCCGCGCACGTGTCTCGTACCACTCGTCGATCCAAGCTCCCTCAAGCGCGGTTAGAGCTTCGCTTTCGCTCACGCGCAAGCCGCTCCCAAACACTGGTAAGACTTGATTAGCCTCAAATAAACTCGCTTGTCCCAACAATAAACGCTCGCGATGCAACTCAAGAATCCGTTGCAAGGCTAGGTGGACGGATTGTCCGAAGCTTTTTTGATAGCCACCCAACACCGGCACGCGATAAATATGTGCAAACTT
>CAZDER010000042.1:0-5837 GCA_964504505.1 uncultured Gammaproteobacteria bacterium
TGGTTGCTAAAGCCGCTTTAGCCCAAAACGTCACGCTGTATTGATGATCGCCGACTGGCGACACGAACGTAGACGACACCGAAGCCGTGGCATTGATAGGCACGTCCAGACGCAGTGATTGATCACCAACCAACAAAGTTTCGTTGGAAAGACGCGCGCCCCTAAAGCCTCGCGTATCGGTCACGCCGCGGAAGCTTTCTTGGATGATAGGCAAATTAGCACCAGCTGTCACCCCACGATACTCGCGACAACCCACGGCGGCAGCGGTGCAGAGTTGGCTTTGCGCCAGATAAATATGATAAAGACACTCGTTTGAAGCCGCGTCAAACACACCGTCTGTGTTGGTGCAGTCGTCTACGTTGCTGCGTGCCATACGAAAATCGCTACACGCTGGCGTTGAGAGTACCGTTTGCGAATAGTAACGATACGAAACGTGTCCATCGGCATCGTAGAATTGGCGGCAGTCTGGATCAGGCGCGAGACGATTCCCCCAGCTCGCGGCATTGCACGTCGCCGCATCTTTAGCAAACGAGCTGCCCGGTTCGCGTTTGATGACTATGAGCGGTTCAGGCGTAGGGGCTGTGTCATGCACCAAGCTCCAAGTACGCAATTGATAGCCCGACCGATCCGAACCCTCCCAAGTAAAGAAAGTTTGCGAAGCCGCACTCGGCTTGCGGCAAGAACGAGCGTAAGTGAGATAGGCCTGCGCCTCGCCCATAGCACCCTCGACATTGGTAAAAGCCTCGCAACCGACATCTTGCCGACGACAACTGGCAGCCGTGGCTGGGATAAAATAGCTCGGACTCGCATCGCTAGCATCATTAAACGGCGAAGGAACAGGCGTGGTAGCGTTTGACGGAAGCTCCGCCACTAGATCAAAAGCCGAAGGGCTTTTGCGATATTCGGCATAGCCCACGCACTCGTTTGGACAAAGATCGTTAACCGAAAGGATGGCAGGGATTTGGTTGCCACCTGTGATCGCATCCGTATAACCCTCACACCCAGCCTCGATTTGGCGACATACTTTGGCAAACTTAGCGCACGCGACTGGATCAGCACTTTCACCACTGCAAGCAAACTCGTCAGGGGCGATCTTAAGATGACGTTCAAGGTTAGGTAGACTATTTATCCCATCTATAAACGCCGTGGCATATTCGCCTTCTTCTAGTTGAACATTATCAATTAACGCGTTGTTATCCGTACCCGTAATGAGCAGCTCGCCAGAGCGCGTCGAGCTAGTAGTCACGAACGTACACTCAAAACGTTGCCAAGTAGTGGATAGCGTCTCGCCTGGTGCTGGTGCGACGATAGATGTTCGACGCACCGTGCCAACACGCTCACAACCGGCACTTTTGAAGGCGCGGGCGTCCGAAACTCCTTCGCGTCCAAACACATCGGAGGATTCCTCCAATTTAGCACTTACATATGCCCTAGCACCTTCAGTTTTTAATCTGGCATACAAAGATAAAACGTAGCTATGCGCCGGATTCAACGCCACGGTTTGCCGATAATCCGTGCCCGCGGCACCAGTCGATATAAAGTCAGCCGCATGCCCACCAGTACCAGCAAAAGCCGTACCTACCGTCACACTAGGCGTGACAAGCGCGGCAAAACCAGCCGTTGGCGTTGGGTTGACTTGCCAACCAGACACGAGCGGGGGCGTGGTGTCCGTTAGCTGCTCGAACGAACCGTTGATAATCAAGTTAAGACTTGGTTGACCAGCAACTGCTTCATAAACTTTGGTACAGCCCTCCGCGCTGGCGGCGCAGCTGGTTGCTTTGGCATTAAAATATACTCGTGGACCCGTCGAAGTTGTTCCAATCCAAGCATCTACACCACGATTGCGCGTGGTGGCATACCATAAACAGCCAACGTTATCGGCGTTGCAAGTGGCTTGATCGGCGGTGTTGCGTAAATACGAGACATTCGCTCCAGTGCGGGTTTGATAATTACGACAGCTGACTTGCCGCGGCAAACATTCGTCGGCACCAAAACGATAGGCGGTTTTCTCCGCCACGCAATAACCATAACCGCCGACGCACTCCATGCGATCGTTGCGCCGCAAACAGGTTTGCACATCTTGACATTCTTCGTAACGCTGTCCAAGCGTGCTCGAGATGAGTTGATCACCATAGCCTTTGAGTACGCATTGCTGTGGCAAAGCTGCCAGAATCCAATCAGGATCAATCAAATGGCACCAAGGCGAAGCTTCAGTAGTTTTGCAAGCACCAAAACCATCTACAACTTCTTGCAAAGTTACACAACCGCCACCCTGTGGGCTACAACGCCGCACGTTTTCGGCACTATTGGCTGCCAGCTCAAAACCGATTGGCAAGATGCGCATCAAACGCAGTTTTTGCAGATTGCCGGCGCAATACGCCTTGGTGTAGCACTCGCGGTCTTGGTTACGGCGGATATCGCTGATAGGTATCAGTGGCCAATCACCATGCAGCAGCTTGTTTTCAAGCGCAGAGCGCACCGTCATATTGCCTTGATCGGTACGCACCAGCGCCGAACGCAAATTTTGATCGAGAGCGCAATTCCAGATACCGCGCATGCCAGTCGGACAACTAGCTAGTTCTGTCACCACATCAATGCTCTCCACCTTGGCTAGGTTAGGAGTTTTGAGCGAAACAGTGACATTTCGCGTATCGGTGGCACGCGTGGACTCAACTTGATCAGCATTGGCTTGCAGTTTTACCACGGCTTCATCCAGACCATCCTCAAAAATACGTTTCAGCAATTTAGACGCTAGCGTGTTTACAAAAATAGAGGCTGTGTACGATAAAAGTGCCAGAAACCCCTGCGACATGCCACTCGAGAGCGTCGCGCCGATCATAGTGAGCGCACCTTCTTTGGGAGAGACCACCAAAGCACTTTTAGCTGACTCGTTCACGACCTGCGCCGGCGTTTTAATGTTGCCCGACAAAACGTTGGCAATTGATTTGAAGCCGCCGCCCTCTTTGCGTTCCAGAGCCTTGTTAGACACGTCTAAAGCTAGCTTTTGTTGAGCCAGATTTAAGATGTTAAGCGTAACTCCGAGATCGCTCGAGTTGGTGTTAACGCTGAACTGGATGTTTTTGAGCACATCGCTATTGCTCATGCTTTGATATAACTTATCGTAGTTTTTAATGATGTCCTTAAAGTTACATCTAGGCGCAGGACGTTGAAACTTGCTCTGCATACCGGGGAAAAAGTTCCCCAGTGCCAACTGTAATCTTAGTAGTTGTTTAGCGTTGGGCTTACATAAATCAAAGCCAGCAGTTCTAAAAAACTGCTCGTTGGAAAGTGAACCGATAAACTCCCCCATCGAATCAGAGGCTACGCCCTTCAGATAACCATCCCAGCCTTTTTTATAGTAAGTAGCCGATTTACCCGTGCCACCAGTTGCGATGTAATCGGCGGCATCGTAAGCGATTTGCCCCAAAAAGGTTTGCGCTGCATTAAAAAAGCCTACCATCGCCACCCGCGTCAACGTATTCCAAATGTTATCCGTTAAAACTTCGACTTTTTTCGGTATATCTTCTAGAACGGTTACGGGAATAACGGCTTGAGCGGGTGAAGCTGTTAAGAGAGGCCAAAAAACCAGCACGACGAGCGTCCAACTGACGCAGCCGCGAGATAAAGAACGTAGAGATCGAGAAAAATGGTTGCCCATAGGGAGCTACGGTGAAGATGGTAGCGCGTTTGGAGTAGCCGCTCCAGCTCCACGCACACCGCGTTGATACAATTCGATCAAGGCTTGATCAGATAAACCTTGCAAATCGGCTTCAGTGGCTAAATGATTAGAAACTATGAGCTGTTTGATTTCGGCAGGTGTAAGCGTGGCACTGGGCATCGCTAGAGTTGGTACAGCTGGCACTGGTTGGCTAGCTGGCGCAGCACCCTCAAGTAAAGTCTGCACCGAAGAACTAGCCGTGCGTTCGCTCACGCCATCTAAAGGTAATTGGCAATCGCGGTTCTTGGGACAGTTAGGATCTGTGCCTTGGGCGATTTCTACGCTGTCTGGTATCCCATCGGAATCGGAATCAGACAAATATGGCGAAGTGTGATAAACATTGAGCTCATCCCAATTGCTTAAACCGTCGCCATCAGTATCTTTGGTTTTTTGTTCCTCTTCCAGTTGCGCGGCGCGCGTGTGCTGCTCAACATACGCTCGAGAAGCCTCGAGCGAAAGACGCGATGCCATAAACGGCGCGCGAATTTGCGCCCGCAGATACCAACCAGAAAAAACCAGGGTCAAAACCCCGCACACGCTAAAAATCGTGACGCCTAGCTGCTGTTCTGCAGACAAGTTAGTCCAAGCTTCACGTAGACTTTGCCTCCCCTGACCACGCTCGTGATCATTCATAAAAAACAGTATAGCAACAACGCGCCTTTGATGGGAGAGGTGACAGGCGGGGAAAGATTCCGTATCATGCCAGTGAACTTCATCTCGTTTATATGTACGCTCCTTTGCCTATCAATGACCCACCCGAAGCAGACTGGTTAGCCCAACCACCCGAGGGGCGTCTGGCACTGGATATGTTTCGCGATAACAACGCACTCGTGATTAGAACTCCCGTGGCTGGCGTCGAAGTGCCCGACCTTGATATAGCCATCGATGGTGATCTGCTTACAATTCGCGGAGCTAGACACGAAATCTTGCCCAGCCACGATGAAAACTGGTTCTATCGAGAGTGCTATTGGGGTGCGTTCAGCCGTTCTGTGATCTTGCCATTAGATGTTGATGCCAGCCAAATACAAGCTTCTCTAACGCATGGCGTACTAGAAATCCGCCTACCCATCCGCGAACATGGACGCGCTATCACTATTCGCCCCACATTGATAAAATAAATATCCTTCGCTAGGATGCCTAACAATATGTCACCTGCGCTTATCTGTACCATTCTGGAAATACATCCGGAACAGGTCATCGCCATCACGGCTGACGGTCAACGTTGGTCACTGCCGCTAAGTGCCATCCTTGGCAAGCCCGTTCTTAATCAACCCATCTTTATCAGTGCTGCCATGCTTGAAAGCGAGGCTGGCGCACCGCATCCTTTGACCCACGCCTTAATCGAACACCTGCTCACACCCTCATCATGAATCTTGCCGCTCCAGAAAAACCTACCACCAGACACTCGACCAAATCTCCACTGGGATTTTTGGCGATGCTGGCAGTCATATTTATCCTTGTTGGTATGACTAGCGGAAGTGTTTGGGCATGGAGTTCTATGCACGGAAAAGTCATCATTCCTCATGTCACAATTCTAGGCGTGCCAGTCGGCGGACTCCGCGCTGGAACAGCCCAAAAGACCGTCGAAAGAGTGCTACGCGAACGCTTGGCAATGGGCGTACAGGTCAGCCTCGCCGGTCAAACCCTGTCTTTAGGCACTCACACAGACCTGCTCACCTACAACATCCGCGAGATTGCCACCAACGCCGAGACGTTAGGTCACATCGGTCCCTTACCGCAACGCTTAGCAACCATCCTCGCCGTCAGACTGTTTGGCTATAATCTTGAACCGACCGTCACCGTCAACGAATCGGTGCTCAAAGCACGTCTAGATCGAGTCCTGAAGGATAAACTTCACCAAAAACGCGAGGCTCGTCTTGTGATAAACGCTAACGCCACTAGTTCGATAGTGCATGTCGAGCCAGACGAAGTTGGCACCGAGCTACGTTTTCCAGAGCTTGTCCAGGCGATCCGTGCAACCGCTCTCTCGCCCACTCCTACCCCGATCACACTCGAGCCAACCCAAGACCATCCGTCGATCACGAGCTCTTATCTCGTACTCCAGGTGCCGCTCGCCGAAGCTTGGTTAGAACACGCACCGTTTAGCCTGTACGCCGAA
>CAZDER010000043.1:0-5810 GCA_964504505.1 uncultured Gammaproteobacteria bacterium
GTACGGCTTGTTTCAAGACGTTTGTGCGTGAGGGGTATATGGCAACAGGTTTAATGAACTTCCGTTTGTAACGGAGAACTTTCACTGGCTGCTCTTTAGGAGGGGGCATTTCGGCCATACAGATGATGCTAATAATTAATCTTTAAAGAAATTACACAAACGCCACGCTGCTCACCAAGTCACCCGCCTCCTTAAAACGCATCACCCTCACTCCCTGCGTATCGCGCCCAAGCGATGGCACCGATTTGAACGGCACGCGAATCACGATGCCGTTCTTCGAGATCAGAATCAAATCACGTTCATCGTCTTTGTTCGAGATAAACGCGCCAACAACGCCTCCCGTTTTCGCGGTGACTTTGGCGGTGTGGATACCTGATCCGCCACGTCCTTGAGTTTTATATTCCTGCAGGTTAGTACGTTTACCAAGACCATTCTCCGTGATCGTGAACAATTCGAGCTGTCCTTTGTCAGCTAATTTTGGATTGATGATATCCATGCCAACCACGTAATCGCTTTTTGCCTTGAGCTTAATACCGCGTACCCCAGCCGCTGTACGCCCCATTGAACGCACGTCTTTTTCACTAAAACGGATCGACTGCCCATCGCGCGACACGAGTGAGATATCATCAGCACCGGTAGATGGTTTCACCCACGTAAGCTCATCCCCCTCATCCAACCCAATCGCGATCAACCCACTCCGACGCACATTCTCAAATTGCCCCATCTCACATTTCTTGATCGTCCCGCGACTCGTAACCATCACCAGATGCGTGGCATCCTCCATATCATCCATCGGCAGCGTCATCGTAACCTTTTCTCCCGGTGCCAGTTGTAAAAAGTTTACGATCGCCTGGCCTTTCGAGGTGCGCGTGCCTTGAGGGATTTCATACGCTTTCAAGCGGAAGACCCGCCCGCGCGAGGTGAAGAACATTACGTCGGTGTGTGTGTTGGTAGCAAATAGTTGGCTGACGGAATCTTCCTCTTTGGTTTCCAGCCCAATCACGCCTTTGCCGCCGCGGGCTTGGGTACGAAAAGTGTCGGGTGCTAGACGTTTGATGTAACCGTCGATCGTGAGCATTACCATCGTTTCTTCTTGGGGCACTAAATCCTCCATCGAAAACTCGCCAACGGGATGCGGCACGATGACGGTACGGCGCGCATCGCCAAACTTCTCCTTCAAGCCTAAAATCTCCTGCTTAATAATCGCCAACATCTTTTTGACTGATGCCAAAATTGACTCAAGCTCGGCGATGATCTTCATCTTTTCATCGTATTCCTGCTCCACGCGCAATCGTTCCAGATTAGCCAACTGTTGCAGGCGCATCTCAAGAATGGCGGTCGACTGGATGTCTGATAGCTTAAACTTACTCATCAAGTTTACTTTAGCTTCATCCTTATCCTTTGATTTCTTGATGGTCGCGATTACTTCGTCAATATGCAAAAGCGCGATCCGCAACCCTTCTAAAATATGCAAACGTTCCTTGGCGCGATCGAGATCATACTGCGTGCGCCGACGTACCACCTCTTTGCGATGACCAAGATACTCCTCGAGCAAACCTTTGAGCGTCAAGATGCGCGGCTGGATGCCATCGATGAGACACAGCGAATTGACATGAAACGTTTCTTGCAACGAGGTCATTTTGTACAACATGTTGAGCACCTTTTTGGGATAGGCATCTTTTTTTAGCTCAATCACCACGCGCACGCCCTCTTTGTTGGATTCATCACGCAGATCGCGAATACCCTCGATCCTTTTTTCATTGACCATGTCGGCGATTTTTTCGACCAACTGGGCTTTGTTGACTTGGTACGGCAGCTCGCTGACGATAATCTGAAACGAGCCGCCCTTTTCCTCGACGATCTCGGTTTGAGCGCGCATCACGATCCCGCCGCGACCAGTGGCATAGGCGGCTTTGATGGCATTGGTATCGTAGATAATCCCGCCCGTCGGAAAGTCTGGACCAGGAATATGCTGCATGAGCTCTTCGATGGTGATGTCCTCATTCTCGATGAGTGCAATCGTACCGTCGCACAACTCACCGAGATTATGCGGCGGAATGTTAGTGGCCATGCCGACTGCGATGCCCAGCGTGCCATTCAATAAAAGGTTGGGTAGTTTTGATGGCAAAACCTTGGGCTCCTCATGCGAGCCGTCGTAGTTTGGTCTAAAGTCTACGGTAGCTTTATCAATATCAAACAGCATCTCCTCGGCAATCGCCGAGAGTTTGGCCTCGGTGTAACGCATGGCAGCCGCGCTATCGCCATCCATCGAACCAAAGTTGCCTTGACCACGCACCAGCATGTAGCGCATGTTGAAATCTTGCGCCATGCGCACCATCGAATCGTAAACGGCCGTATCGCCATGCGGATGGTATTTGCCCAGCACTTCACCGACCACGGTGGCTGATTTGCGAAACTTGCCGCCAGCACGCAATCCAACCGACCACATGGCATACAAAATACGCCGATGCACAGGTTTTAGACCATCACGCGCGTCGGGGAGTGCACGATCGACAATGACGCTCATGGCATAATCCAAAAACGAGGTTTGGATTTCTTCGACCAAAGCGCGTGGTTCGATTTTTCCAATAAAGGTAGGCAGAGGTTGTTGGGCAGACATATAAAAAGCCTTTGGACTTTGCCCTGTTTACCAAGAAAAATCCAGCCGTCTGTCAAGCATCAACGTGTGCTTGTGACTGATGCCTGGCGTAGCTCCTCCGTCAAATGCTGCGTTGCCTCGGCTTGGGCAGCCTTTTCGGCTTCTAAGACCTGCAAGCGCGACTGTATATCTTGTTTAGAAGTGTGGAAATTTTGCTTTAAAGACGACGAGTTCTGACGCACGACTTGAAACAGAGCATCGGGATTTTGCTCTGCGCCAGCTTGAATATTTAAGCCAGATGTCAACCACCACCCAAAAAACACCAATACCACACAGGCTGCTATGACCGCCCCCATCCAAACGGAAGCTTGCGGATGATAAGCCACCGTTTGACGCACGATGGCGTGTCTCAAAATGAGATCGTGTTTAGGGTTACCAGTAGATTCAAACATCGTCTCCAGTTTTTCTGTGGCTTGAGACGTGGCGCAGTGGCGAGGCGGTAGCTTGTGTGCCACTTTCAAAGGCACTCGTGTTGCCACATGAGGCTTAACTGGCAAAGAACGACGCTTACGGAGCATACCAATAGCATAGCACAGAATTGTCCGTGTTGCCGACACGGGAGTAACACCCCCGCCCTCCGGGCACCCCCTCTTACTCCAAGAGGAGGGACGCTCGCTCAGATCTGACTCTCCCCCTCTTAGTGTAAGAGGGGGAAGCCAAGCGAAGCGATGGCAGGTGGCGTTACTCCCCATGTTCTACAACCCCAACACCCCCAAAAACAAACTCACGAGTGAGTAAGACAAGAAAATCAACACCAACCCAATCGAAGCATTCTTCAAAATCGTCTGCGCCGTCCCCACCCGCTCGCTCTCCTCCGCCGTCATCCACATCACCCCACCGACGACAAACATCAGTAGTGCCATCGAGCCAGCAATACCACTAAGCGCCTTAATAAGTCGAGCGATAAGTTCGCTAATGCTAGTGGTGCCAAGGGGGTTGGTGAGAGTGGTGGGGGAGCCTTGGGTGGGAGGGGTGGTGGCAGAAGTTGGCGAAACCGCGTCAACACACGTAGGCCGATCCCATATCGGACTGCCCGAGCTACATCGTGTATCAGCGGGTGGAGGTATGGTATCTACGATACAAAATTTGCCGCCAGCCGAAGGCGGTACAGCTGCATTCGGATTGTCACCGCCAAGTACAGAAAACATTGGCGTACCTGCCATGCCTATCGTATTACGATTGGTTCTACCAGTTCCACACTCTGCTCCACAAGCTGCCAAGCAGTTAGCGGGCGTACATATCGTGCCATCTTCAAATGCGTGAACCGTAGTGCTCATAAACACCCATGTAGGTCCTGGCGTACACACGGGAGTAGTAACCATTTCGATGCATCTGAAATTACAAGTTTGTCCTATCGCGTGTGTTGGTGATGACCAAGTCACAAGCATTCCAAAACATGCAAGGATCGTAAGAGAGAAATGAACGCGTTGCATAATTAAAGCTCTAGCGAGCTGGTGGCGGTGGAGTATTTCCAGCTGCTGGCAAAGCGGCTGGTGTTGCGGTTGGGCAGCAACGAATGTTTCCTCCGCCTGGGCACGAATGCACTGTCGCGCAACCTTCTTTTTGGACACGTGTCCAGCTCGCAACATTCTGACAAGAATAACCCTGCCTCGCATCGCATTGGCTTGGAGCTGCTGCGGTCGGTGCACCTCCCGTCGCCGTATTCTCCACAAACCTCACGATTGTAGCTGCACCGAGCACGAGCAGCATTCCAATTGCCGCACCAGTCAGCATCTTTTGGGCTTCGCCGGCCGAACCAGCGTCGTAGGCGAAGAAAATGTATTTGCAACCAGCGTACACAAAGATAAGCAAGAAAAAGGCTGCTGCTAACCCCATCAAGAAGTTAGCAAAGTTCACGCCGACTTGCTTGATATCATCAAGCGTACACTTACCTGCAATGTCTGGATTGTGTGAGGTAGCGCAATCAGGCAAACCCAACATACCTGGCAGACCAGCACCGCCTGGTGGTGTGGGTGGGGCAACTGGATCGGCGACGGGAGATGCGGCAGCTGGAGGAGGCGTATCAGAACATGTTGGTGGACTCCAAATCGGTTGACCTGATGCACATACGTTCGCAGCTCTTCCTGCGATTGCAGCTGCAGAAGGAGTATTAATGCTCATCGTGATACAAAACTTATTGCCAGTCACGGGTACCACTCCAGTGTTATCTCTGAAAGAAGAAAATGGCGCTGCTGGTGGTAGCAAGGCACTATTCGTCCTGCCGCTCGTACAATCTGCGCCACACGCGTTTAAGCAGCCATCGATACAGGCTTGAGCATTGCTAAATGTTCGATATTGATCAGATTCAAACACCCATGCTAGATATGGCGTATTGCTTCCAGCACATGCGTCTGTTGTGGTTTGCATCCTAATGCATCTCCATTTGCAATATCGCCCTGCTGCATATATCGGCGATACCAATAATCCAAACATCGCCAAACACATCAGCACCGACAACAGACCGCGCGTAAACATATCTTTTTAAGTATACCACATTTAAAACTCCTCCGCGCAGCCCCTAAATCCCCTAAAGGGGACTTCAGAAGAGATTTTTGATAGAACCCCCTTTAGGGGGCAGGGGGCTTCCTCGTATGCCTACTCCTCCACCCGCGCACTTATCGTTTGATTGATTTGATTGGCGGCGAAAGCCATGGCTTCATCGATTTTTATGCCGCTCGTTAAAGCCGCGTTAATGAGCATGGCAAAAGCGTTGTCGACGATTTGAGCGTTGTTGCCGCGATACCACGAGCGTGCCGTTAGCACTTGCGAGGCGAACACGCCCACGGTTTCATCGGCGAATTGATCGGCTAACAGAGCTTTGCGTGCGGCTGGGCGATGCATTTTAGCCAGCAGTGCCTTTGAGGTGTCAGACTTCATCAAGAAGTTGAGAAGATTCCATGCGACGTCTGGGTTCTGGCTCTTTTTGGCTACCATCCATAGCCAATAGTTGGCAAGATTTTTGACGGGGTTACCTTCGATGGTCGGCAACCTTGTAATGCCAAGATTGAGCTTGGGAGCACGCGATCTGATTTGATCGTAGTGATAGCTGTAGCCAAAGAAGAAAGCGGTTTTGCCTTGGATGAAGGCTTCAAGCGAGTTGGGCTGCTCGGCATTCCATGTGTAGGTTTCCTTAGCAGGATTGGCGAAGTCC
>CAZDER010000044.1:0-5756 GCA_964504505.1 uncultured Gammaproteobacteria bacterium
CGGTCGAGCACTCAAAAAGCTACGCCATCAAGTCAAAAAATAAATATATGTTTGTCTTCCTCCGCTATCAGCTCTCTCGCTTAGCCAAGCGCGCTCAACCTTCGCCAGTGTTTTTGGCTAACCTAGAAGCCAAGCTGTTTCCGCGTGCCCAAATACTCTCATTGCACAGGCTTAAAGCCATGCGTTTTGCGTTCGCCCCAGCTTTGATAATGGTCAGTCTGCTTGGAGGCACAGGCGTCTATGCCTACAGTTCCGACGCAGTGCTGCCAGGTCATGCCCTGTATCCTATGCGACAAAGCGTCGAAGGTCTCACGGTACGACTAGCCACTGTTACGGGCATGAGAGATCGCGTACATTTACGCCTGCTAGAGCGTCACGCTCGTGAAAAACGCTTGTTACAAGAACGGCAAAAACCTAAATTGCCACCACGCCTTAATGCAAAGCTTCCAATATCTGCTCCTCGGTAAAACCCAACTGGTTAACTCACCTTACGCATTTTCCCTCTCATTCCGTCATTCTGAATGGAGTCAGACGGAATGAAGAATCCCTTGCGACCTGCCCCGACCTTCGTGAAGAACGGGGGCGATCGGATAGGGCGAGGGATGCTTCACTGCGTCGGACTTCGTTCAGCATGACGAGGGAGGTGGGATGCGTAAGGTGAGTGTTTAAGTTAGTCAATTTCGTGATTTTCTTTTTTCTGGTTGCTCGGCTATGCTGTTTTTATGCTTCAATTTTGGAATACTTTGCATCGCAAGTTAGAGGAGTTTAGGCCGATACGTTCTGGTCATGTCGGTTTGTATACTTGCGGACCGACGGTCTATTTGCCGATTTCTCTAGGAAATTGGCGAGCGTTTGTGTTTGACGACGTGCTTAAGCGTTCACTGCAATATTTAGGATATGAAGTACGTCACGTCATGAACATCACGGATGTGGGTCATCTAGTCGGCGATGGGGATGTTGGGGAGGACAAGGTGGAACGAACGGCGGCGCGTGAGGGGAAGACGGCTTGGGATATTGCCAAACGCTATGAAGGACAGTTTCGGGAGGGGATGCAAGCCCTGCATATCTCGCGTGATAGCGAGGATGCTGGTATGACTATGCCACGCGTCACCGATCACGTTCCTCAACAGATTGCTGTGATAGAGGCGTTAGAACACAAAGGCTTTACCTATCTAACCAGCGATGGCGTGTATTTTGATACCTCCAAATTTCCTCGCTATGGAGCCTTGTCGGGTCAAAAACTGGAGGATAAAGAAGCTGGAGCGCGCGTGGAGGTGAACGAAGAAAAGCGTCATCCTTCGGATTTTGCCTTGTGGAAGTTTAGCCCTTCGACAGGTTCAGGGCATAGTCCTGCGACAAGTTCAGAACATAGACGTGATATGGAGTGGTCTAGCCCATGGGGGGTTGGGTTCCCTGGGTGGCATATTGAGTGTTCAGCGATGGCGCGCGAATATCTGGGTCAGCCTTTCGACATTCATTGCGGCGGCGTTGATCATATTGCCGTGCATCATGAAAACGAGATCGCGCAAAGCGAAGCGGCTTTCGCCGTACCTCTCGCCAACTATTGGTTACATAATGAGTTTTTGCTGGTAGATGGCGGTCGGATGGGTAAGTCACTCGGCAATGCCTATACACTCGAAGATATCCATGCGCGTGGGTTTGATCCAGTTGATTTTCGCTATTTTTGTTTGGGTGCGCACTATCGCTCTAAACTCAACTTTACTTGGGAGGGGTTAGAGGGAGCGCGCAATGCTCTGGCTAAGTTACGTCGCCGTGTGAGTGAGTTTGAGGCAACCGTAGCCACGCCTGACGCAACTACGTTGAACACCTTTAGAGCGGCTATCGAGGATGATCTGGCCATGCCTAAGGCTTTGGCTGTGTTATGGGAGCTTATGTCACGTGATGATCTATCCTCGACCGTCAAACGTGCAACTTTATACACTATGGATGAGGTATTTGGTTTAGGTGCGGCAGGTTGGTCGGTGACTATTAAGGATATTCCTATGGACATTCTTGATTTGCAACGCGAGCGTGATGAGGCTCGTCTGGCTAAAGATTGGTCAGCCTCTGATCGGCTGCGCGACGCACTTCAAGCCCGTGGCTGGGTGGTAGAAGACAAACTAGACAAGAGCGTTTTAAGAAAAGCGTAAACACCTGTGCTATACTAGGCTGGCATGACACCTACGCCTGTATTCGTAGCTACGCCTACCGTTTCTGAACGTGTGCTTGAGGGTTTGCCATTAAATCCAGAGGTGCCCCCCGCCGAAGAAGATTCCCCGCTCGCGGCGGATGAACGCGCCTATGAAGTCTTGGCGGCCGAGCAGCACCGAGATACGTTTTTGGAGCAACAGGAAGATGCTCAACCGAGTGTCGTAGTTGCGTCAGCTGTGTCTGGTTATAGCACGTCGCCAGTCGTAGCGGTTCCTAAAGATGAAGTCATGCTTGAGCTGGAAAAGATTTTGGAAGCTAATTTAGGTGAGCACGTGGCTAGTATGCCGCAAGACGCTCGTGTTCGCTTTTTATACAAGGGGCAAGAAACGGCTCTGGCAATTACCACTATGATCCGCAGTTTAAAAGTTCAGGCTAAAAAGGTCATCGAGTTGATTAGGAATTGGCTGCTCACCATCCCTGGCGTCAACAAGTTTTTCCTGGAACAGGAAGCTAAGATTAAAACGGATCAGGTGCTTGAGTTTGACAAAACTTACCGTGAACAACAGCAAAATCAGCCATGATGTTTCTTTTACAGCTCGGGGTTGTCGATCCCGCTCTTGACCAGTCGGTTTTGTCTCTCGATTGGTTGTTTGCAGATCCTCTGACGACAGCCGTCACTGCTATTGTGATTTCGATTTTAAGTGCCGTCGTTTTACTTCTTATTGTTCGTTTTTTTGCGCGTCGGTATGGGAGTTGGAGTACCTCGTTTGGCATGAGTATTTTACTCGTGCGTGTGCCTAAGGAGTTGCGCAAAGAAGATAACGTACAAGATAAAACTCAACAGCAGATTCAAGAACTGATCGGACGCATGGAAACGGTGTTTGCCACCATGGGTTCAGTTAAGGCCGAAAACGGGATCGTAGCTTGGGTTTTAGGTCGCAAAGATTTGATGGCGTTCGAAATAGTGGTGCACAAGGATAAAATATCATTTTATGTAACGATTTCTAAAAAGCTGCGTCAGTTTATCGAGGAGCAGATTCATGCGCAATATCCCAATGCGCAGATAGAAGACGTGTCAGATTACAATATCTTTGCGCCTACGAGCGTGATTTTGGGGAGTTATGTAGTGTTCAAGCGTGCTGATTATTTTCCGATTAAAACCTACCGCAAACTGGAGACAGACTCGATGAACTCGCTCACCAACGCTCTGTCTAAAATAGATTCTGGCGATGGTGCCTCAATCCAATATGTGCTACGGGCGGCGCATAAACATTGGCGTCGCGATGGGCTCATGATTGCTAAGGGTATGCAGCAAGGCAAACGTTTGTCGGACGTCGAGCGTCAGGGTCTGTTGGGATTGATTTGGTATGTTATGCGCGGTCTGGGTGCCATTATTACGGAACATAACAAAGACAAAACGCCGGGCGGCAATACTTACCATCTGTCGCCACTTGAAAACGACATGATTAAGGGTCTTGAGGAAAAAGCCTCTAAGGCTGGGTTAGAGGCCAATATCCGCGTGGTAGTTTCGGCTAAAACGCCAGAAAAAGCTCAACGTTATCTTAATGATATCTTAAACTCCTATGGTCAGTTCAATATCTATGAGTATGGCAACAGTTTGACTAAGAAGATGCCGATGCTGCAAACACGCATGATCCGCCATTTTATTTTTCGACGCTTTGATGAATCTTTTAGCCTAATCTTGAGTGCCGAGGAGATGGCGTCGATGTTTCATTTGCCTCTACCCTCGACCGAAACACCCAAGATCAACTGGCTTTTATCCCGCAAAGCCTTGCCGCCGCCCAACCTTCCAAGTGAAGGGATTCTGCTGGGTCTATCAGAATATCGCGGTCACAAATATGAAGTCCGCATGAAGTCTGGTGATCGCCGTCGCCATATGTACGTCATCGGCAAGTCTGGTGTGGGCAAATCTGTGTTTCAAGCTTCGATGATCAAACAGGATATCGAGGCTGGACGAGGCGTATGTGTGATTGATCCGCATGGCGATCTGATTGATGAATGTTTGGAGTACGTGCCCAAAGAGCGGGCGGATGATGTGATTTTATTCGATCCTGCCGATTTTGAGCGTCCGCTTGGTCTCAACATGCTCGAGTTTGATCCGCGTTATCCGCATCTGCGCACTTTTGTGATCAACGAGATGCTCAAGATATTTGACAAACTCTACGATCTCAAAGCCACGGGCGGTCCGATGTTCGAGACCTACATGCGCAACGCCATCTTGCTGCTCATGGATCACGTCGAATCTGGCAATACACTGATGGACGTGCCGCGCGTGCTCGCGGACGAAGACTACCGCAATTTCAAGTTGTCTAAGTGCACGTCGCAAGAGGTCAAAGATTTTTGGTTGAAAGAGGCACTTAAGGCTGGTGGCGAATCTAGTCTTGCCAACATGGTGCCGTATATTACGTCTAAGTTGGCGACCTTTATTTACAACGACTACATGCGGCCGATTATCGGTCAGCAGAAAAGTGCTTTCAATTTTTACGATGTCATGAACGAGCAAAAGATTCTGCTAGTGAAGCTTTCCAAGGGCAAAATCGGCGATATGAATGCCTACTTATTGGGCATGATCGTAGTCGGTAAAATCCTGGATGCCGCGCTCAAACGCAGCGAAATGCCAGCCGAAGATCGCAAAGACTTTTATCTCTATATTGATGAGTTCCAGAACTTTTTGACTGATTCCATCTCGGTGATCTTATCTGAAGCGCGTAAATACGGATTAAACCTAGTCATTGCTCATCAGTATATTGGGCAGTTGCTGATGGGTTCTAATCGTGATACTAAAATTCGCGATTCGATCTTTGGCAACGTGGGTACTATGATCGCTTTTCGGGTTGGCGTCGAGGATGCCGAGTTTCTGGAGAAAGAGTATCTGCCAGTCTTTAGCCTCTATGATATGGTGAACGTCGAGGCTTTTACCTGCAATCTAAAACTGCTGATAGACAACACAGCTTCGCGTCCCTTTAACATGATGCCAGTTATGCCGAAACGTCCAAAAAATAAAGAGCTAGCGCGCATGGTGCACGAATTGTCACGCTACAAATACGGTCGCAAACGCGAGCTCGTCGAGGCGGAGATGAGGGAGCGGAAGGATATGGTGAGGGAGTTTTTTTAAAAAATAAAAACGCAATCTATGACGTTGGTAACCATCCCTGAAGCATCAAGGTGGGCATCAGATTTACTTGAAAAGGAGGTTCTGCCTACCAATATTTCTTATCTTGTCCAGTACGGAAAAGTAAAAAAACATGGAGAGAACGGCTCAACCATGGTTGATTTGAATGATTTAAAAAAATATTATGATTCGTATAATGGTACACGCGAAGTAAGTTGGAAAAAAAATTTAGGCGATGATCTAAATTGGATACTGTCTTTTGATAATTTGAGAGAGGTAGATACTACAAAACACGTACACCGACTTCACCCGTACAAAGGCAAATATATTCCGCAACTGGTTGAATATTTTTTAGACAGTCACGTTGATGATTTTAAGAAAGAAGCCTATTTTAAAGCTGGCGATATTATTCTTGATCCGTTCTTGGGTTCTGGAACAACCATTATCCAATCGCTTGAAACAGGTATTCATT
>CAZDER010000045.1:0-5721 GCA_964504505.1 uncultured Gammaproteobacteria bacterium
GAGCAGAATATTTGAGTATAAAATGTAAGGTTTTGTTTTGCGCGGGCTATAGCATCGACGCAAGCGAGTTCTGCCTCAAGGTGAGCCGAGCTTGGGGCACATCCACCAACACCGTTGCCAAGGTACTGCTCGATTACACCATCGGTGAGTACCCCGATGGTGCCGGAACCACGCTACGAGTGCTCGTACGCATAGATGATGGTTGTAGAACACTCCTACTCGCTCCCACCTCACTTGCTGGCACCGACTTTTTCCAGTCCACCGACTCTAAGTGCAAGAAGAGCCGCCTCGTGAGAACAGGTCATGCGTTGTATACCCCACACAAGCACGAGCTGCGCCGACAGTACCATGCAGCGGCTGCGTTCACAGGCAAGATAGAGCCTGCCATCGCGAGCGTGGAACCAGCTCCCCTTCCCACTCTCCCAGCCCCACCCGAACCACTGCCGCCGCCCGTAGAACCGCTGATCGAGGTGACGATCGAACCCGTCGACATCTTCCAAGTCGACATTCACGACACCATCCGCCCGCCAGTCGGCAACATCACCCCAGTCAAGCCTGCGCCGATCTTCGTCGAGCGACCGTTTACCATCGTGCCGGAGACAGCTCTAGAGCAAGAACGGGCGCTGCTCATACGCGAACGCGAGCGTCTCGTAGCCGAAGAAGCGAAAACATTGCAAGCATCAACCGAGCTGCAATGCCGAGCGTCCGAGCTACAGCACCAAGCCGACGCACTCCTGCAACAGGCTGATAAACTCGAGAGAGATCAGCTGGCGATTGCTGACAAACTCGCAACCCTCGACGCTGACTTCACTGCTCTCACCGAGATCGCCATCGAGGAGGCTGCTCTCGCCGGGCGCAAGGCCGCGCTCCTCGCTCGCCTCACTCGCCGCTGACAGCCCACTCCTACGCTCCAACCCCACCCCCGTCCAAAGACGTTTTCACTCCTTGAAACGTTGGACGGGGGTTTATGCTGCCGTGCTTTACGCGAGACGCATGTTTGACGAGGCGACACGAGACGCGCTAGTCTACGTTCAGATATAATACTTAGTATTAACTCGTTTATGCGCACATCCCTCCTCGTCACAGTTTCTTTGCCTCCCGCAATGGTGAAAGCCTGCGAAAAAATAGGTCGCAGACATCACATGAACCGCTCCGAAATTATGCGCGCTGCCCTACGTTGTTTCTGCGAAGAACACGCTGCCCTAGAAGCTATCCGCGTGTACGAGACCGAACATCGAAATGGCACGTTACAAAAACTGACCTCTCTGGCTGCATTAGCCGCATGATATGCAACGTCGCATAATCAAAGAGATTTTTTATACTTGTCTATAAATATCCTTACATTGAGCGACGTCAATGAGCTTAATACAGCGCGGATCAAGAAATTGAAAAAGGACGCGCCATTCACGACCGACGCGAAAGGAAAAGAAACCCGCTAAGTTCCCACTCAATTTTTTACTCTTTAGCCTTGCGTCAAAGGGATTGTTCGCTAAACACTCCAATAATAACGCTAATTTTTGCTGTTCTGTTGCTGACAACGACTGGGCTCGTTTAAGAAAACCTCGCCCGTACTCCAATCGCGTCATACGGAGCGGATTTGCTTGAGCAAATCTGCAGAGCCTTTAAATACATGCGTAGACTTACATTCAGCCGCCTTCAAAAGACGCTCAACGAATTCAGGGCGGTACTCTCCTTCTTCGTCTGTACCAGCTAATCCGATTACGAGCGAACGCAAACGCATTAACTCGATATGCATACTCGCTCGCCTTGGGCGCGTCGCTCTGTGATCTCTCGAGGAGACCTTAGACAAGGTAGCTTCCATATATAGTTTATACTATCACGCTCATTATCTAGCAATCAACCTTTTATAAAACTCCCTTTAAATACCTCCCTGTCCAACTTGCCTTGACCTTAGCTACCTCCTCGGGCGTGCCTTGCGCTAGGATTTCTCCGCCATAAACGCCGCCTTCTGGTCCGATATCCAGTACCCAATCAGCCGATTTAATCACATCCATGTTGTGTTCGATCACGAGTACGGTGTTACCTTTATCAACCAGCGCGTTCAAGACGACTAACAGGCGTTTAATATCGTCAAAATGCAAACCAGTGGTTGGTTCATCCAGAATGTAGAGAGTTTTGCCAGTGGCTCGCCGCGAAAGTTCCGTCGCAAGTTTCACGCGCTGCGCCTCGCCGCCAGATAAAGTGGTGGCTGGTTGACCGAGTTTGACGTACCCCAGCCCAACCTCGTGCAACACCGATAATTTTTCATAAATGAGTGGCTGATCCACAAAAAACCTACGCGCTTCCTCAACCGTCATATCTAAAATATCTGCAATGTGCTTGCCACGCCAATGAATCTCGAGTGCTTCTTGATTGTAACGCCGACCATGACACTCGACGCACTCAACATACACATCAGGTAGAAATTGCATAGAAATCTGCACATAACCATCGCCGCCGCATGGTTCGCAACGACCGCCACCTTTGACATTGAAAGAAAACTTACCCGCATCAAAACCGCGCATTTTAGCCTCGGGAATCTCGGTAAACAAGTCACGAATAATCGTAAACAGCCCAGTGTAAGTAGCTGGATTGGAACGTGGCGTGCGTCCGATGGGCGATTGATCTACCGACACGACTTTATCCAAATAGTCAACGCCTTCGAGACTTTTATGGGCAGCTGCCTGTTCTTTGGCACCATAGAAATGCGTTGCCAGCGCGCGCCCTAAGATATCTAAAACTAAGGTTGATTTGCCCGATCCAGACACTCCCGTGACACACACGAATTTGCCAAGTGGCAACTTAACATCCAGATTTTTAAGATTGAAAGCCGTGGCACCTTTGATAAGCAACGCTTTACCGTTGCCTTTGCGCCGTGTCTTTGGTCGCGTGATAGCCTGTCGGCCGCTCAAATAAGCGCCCGTCAACGATTCTTTAGAGCGTTTGATCTCGGACAGCGTCCCGGCGGCGATAATCTCTCCGCCATATTCGCCAGCACCAGGCCCTATGTCGACTACATAATCTGCCGCTTGCATGATAGCTTCGTCGTGTTCAACCACGATCACCGTGTTACCTAAATCACGCAGACGCTTGATAGTCGCGATCAGTTTGTCATTGTCACGCGAGTGCAAACCGATTGAAGGCTCATCTAAAATATAAATCACGCCCGATAATTCCGAACCGAGTTGAGCCGCCAAACGCACGCGCTGTGCCTCGCCGCCAGAGAGTGACACGGCTGGACGATCGAGCGTGAGATAGTTAAGCCCCACATCGATCAAGTTTTGCAAACGGCGCACGATTTCCGTTGAGACTTGATCGACCACTAAACGCTCGCGTTCGGTAAAGCCCTGCTGATCAACCTCTTTAGTAGTCTTGATGCGCGCGATCTTGGAAGGCCGTATTCTGATTGGACCATGCCCTAACCCTTGAAAGAACTTAACCGCCTTGTCGAGCGGTCTAGCTACGATTGAGGCGATCGTGGTGTCAGTCACCGTGACCGCCAACGTCTCTGGTCGCAACCGTTGCCCTGCACAGGCTGGACACGTGAGCACACGCATGAAAGTCTCGATCTCTTTTTGCACATATTCCGAATCCGTATCCTTGTACTTTTCGTCCAACATGGTGGCAATCCCACGAAAACACAAGGTTTTGCCCTCTACCTCGTAGGCAGTCTCGCCCGTGCCATCCATGAGCACGCGCAAAGTTTTGGCAGAAAAATTGGCCATGGGTTCATGCACCGAGAAACCATGTTTTTCACCCACTCGTTCAAGTAATTTAAGCTGTCCATTTTGATTGCCAGCAATGCGTGTCAGCGGTTTGATCGCACCTTGCGCAATCGTGAGACGCTTATTCGGAATGACTAGATCTGGTTCGAGCACGAGCTTGGTGCCCAAACCCGTACACACCGGACAAGCACCATGCGGCGAGTTGAACGAGAACAAACGCGGTTCAAGCGTGGGCAAAGACAAGTTGCACGCCGCGCAAAATAACGACTGCGAAAGCAACAAATCCGTCGCCGTGTCCTCAAGCCAGGCTGTGACCAAACCATTGCCTAATTCTAACGCCTGCTTGACTGACTCAAGCAACGACTCAAACACCATGTTCGTGGCTTGATCAAGTTTAACCACTACCACTTCCAGCGTGTGCTCTTTAGTTTTATCAATCCGCGTGCGGATTAGCTCATCAATATCAACTAGCGTCCCATCAAAACGCGCTTCGCGATAACCAGCGTTACTCGCGGCTTGCAACACGACTTTATGCTCCCCTTTTTGCGCACGCACCATTGGTGCCAACAGAATCACTGCGGATGAATGCGTCAAACTCAACACCTTTTCCGCGATCGCGCGTGGCGATTGTTCCATGACGACCGATCCACATTGAACACAATGCGCTCGACCAGCTCGAGAAAATAGGATACGCAAAAAATCGTAGATCTCGGTCACCGTACCCACCGTCGAACGCGGATTATTGGAAGCCGACTTTTGATCAATCGCGATCGTGGGCGAAAGACCAGTGATCTCATCCACATCAGGTTTATCTTGCAACTCCAAAAACTGACGCGCATAGGAAGACAAACTCTCCATGTAACGCCGCTGCCCTTCGGCATGAATCGTATCAAACGCGAGCGATGACTTACCCGAGCCCGAAAGCCCTGTCACCACGATAAAAGCCTCTTTAGGCAGATCGATCGAGACGTTCTTTAAATTGTGCACGCGCGCTCCCTTGATCGAGATGACCGCACGCTTGGTCGCCGCTCGCATAACTGACGAAGGTTGTTTGGACATGTTGGCGGCGACACTAACATCTTTTATCCAGATGAGCAAGACCGCCTTATGCACCTAAAATCAAGGGCGCACTAAAAATTGTTTCAAAATCAGCTCAAAGGTACGCGCATCAAACGAGCCTTGGATTTTAATGCCATTAAAAAAGAAGGTGGGTGTGCCCTCGACGCCAGCGCGCAGTCCATCCGCAGATTCTGATTTGATGCGTTCGGCATAGCGTTTTTCGGTTACACAGGCATCGAATGATGGTAGTTTGAGCCCAACTTCTTGCGCATAGCGGCGCAAATCGCCATCTTCTTGCTGGTCTTGACTAGAAAAGAGTTTATCGTAATACGGCCAATATAAACCTTGTTCATGTGCGCAGCGAGCCGCGAGAGCCACTGTACTCGCGCGCGGATGCAACTCTTCAACCGGAAAATCGCGCGCCATAAAGTACACGCGATCTTTGTATTTTTCCATCACCTCACGCACTACGGCAAACGAGTCGCGCGAATATGGGCAAGCAAAATCCAAAAACTCAACCACCACCACTTTAGCGGCTGGATTCCCAATGGCTGGTGCCGAGGGCGGTTGCAAACGCACTAAATCCTCCTCGGTGACATTGGCGTTAGCAAGCTCGGAGCTGATAGACGCTTGCAACTGCTGATCTTGCAAGGGATTGACCTCACCCGCACGAATAGCCCTAAAATATCGTGAGAACGTCAACCCAAACCAACCCACGAATGCCAAACACAAGCCCATCAAAACCCAGCGCAACACTCGTCCCAGCGAAAGATGATGCAAAAAACCAAAGGACATAACTGGATGGAAGTATACCATAGATATAGGACTTTCTCATTTCATGTTCTCCCCCGCCTCTCGCGAGAGGCGGGGGAGCTAGAGGGGGTGGCGTCGGAGGAGCTTCACTCGGGATCCACCTCCCCAAACCCCTCCTTCGGAA
>CAZDER010000046.1:0-5706 GCA_964504505.1 uncultured Gammaproteobacteria bacterium
AACAATGTCCCTGAGCCTCAACAGCAGCTCGCTCGCCGTCTCTGTCGCCGGCACCGCCCTCGCGTGAGCGCTACCTCGAGCGATCGATCGTCTGGGACACGCGGCAGGTCGCGCTCTTCGCGGCGGGCGCCGGCTCGCGGATCGAAGCCTCCGGGGCGCTCGTCCTCGCCACGGGGCTGTTCTGGGTAGCACCGAAGAGCTGGTGGCTCGCGCTAAAGAGCTGGGTTACGATGCCCTCGCGCTCACCGATCATAATTCACTTTATGGCACAATCGAGTTTTACGAAGCGGCACACAAAGCTGGCATCAAACCGATTTTAGGCATCGAAGCCAACCTCGCCGCCCGCGCACATACTGATAGGCGTCCCGGCATAGACACACATAGCTCGCATTTGACGTTACTCATTGAAACGCTGGCAGGCTACAAGAATTTACTCACTTTAGTTTCAATCTCGTATCTTGAAGGTTTTTATTATCGACCGCGCATGGATAAGGCACTCTTGCGTCAGTACGGCACGGGACTCATTGCTCTGTCTGGCTGTGGCAAGGGTGAAATACCCAAGGCTTGCCAAGCGCATGATTTAGAACGAGCTCACGAACTGGTGACCGAGTATCAAGAGATTTTTGGTAAAGACTCTTTTTTTCTTGAACTCGTTCATCATCCCGAATCTCCCACCCAAGTTGACATCAACGAAAATCTCATGGAACTTAGCCGTTTGACTGGCGCGCCGCTTGTCGCTACTAAAGACGTCCATTATCTCCATCCCGACGATCGCGAGGCACAAGATGTACTCACCTGTATCCATGATGGTAAGCTGGTAGACGATCATCATCGCCACTCCATGTCGCTGGTTGACCACTCTTTGTGTGCAGCTCAAACGATGCTCGAAGCTTTCAAAGACCATCCCGAAGCTATCGAAAACACTCGACGCATCGCCGATCGTTGCGAGGTAAAGTTGGAGCTGGGTAAAAACTTGTTGCCGCGTTTCGAAGTGCCAGACGGAGACACAGAAATGTCCTTTTTGCGCACGCTTTGCAAGCAAGGTCTAGAAGATCGATACCCAGCCACACATCAAACAACATCTATCCAAACGCGTGTCGAGTTTGAGCTCGCGACCATCGAACGTATGGGTTTTGCGGCTTACTTTTTGATCGTACAAGATTATATCGTGTGGGCTAAAGACCACGGCGTCATCGTAGGCCCTGGTCGCGGTTCGGCAGCTGGTTCGATCGTGTCTTATGCGCTGCATATCACCAATCTCGATCCTTTGCGTTATGGTTTGCTGTTCGAGCGTTTCTTGAATCCAGATCGTATCTCCATGCCAGATATTGATGTTGATTTTGACGATGTTAAGCGTAAAGATGTGATCGAGTATGTGGGCAACAAATACGGCAAGGATCGCGTGGCTGGGATTATCACTTTTGGCACGATGGCGGCGCGTGCAGCGATTCGCGACGTGGGGCGTGTGCTTGGACTACCGTATGGCGATGTTGATCGAGTCGCTAAAGTTGTGCCGCCACCGATTCAAGGCAAACACATTCCACTAGCAGACTCGATCAAAGATGCACCCGATTTACGAGCGTTGTATGAAAACGATCCGCGCATCCGTCGTTTGATTGATCTAGCCATTAAGCTCGAGGGCACCACCCGTCACGCATCCCAACACGCCTGCGGCATCGTGATTGCTCCCGAAGCTTTGTCGCATTTTGCGCCTTTACAAAAAGCTCAAGGCGGCGATGTTGAGCAAGTCATCCAATACTCTCTTCATTCCTCGGAAGTTTGTGGCTTACTCAAGATGGATTTTCTTGGTCTTTCTAACCTATCTATTATTCGCGATTGTCTGGAAATTATTGAGACCATTCATGGCGAAAAAATCGATATCAACACGCTGCCGCTCGATGATACCGCCACTTTCGAACTGCTAGGCAAGGCCGAGACGACAGGCGTGTTTCAGTTGGAATCCGACGGCATGAAAAAGTATATTCGAGATCTGAAACCAAGCGTGATCGAGGACATCATTGCCATGGTCGCGCTCTATCGTCCGGGTCCAATGCAATTCATCGAGTCATTCATTGCTCGCAAACACGGTCGTGAGCGTATCGTCTTCATGCATCCACTGACCGAAAACGCTCTCAAAGAAACCTACGGCATCCCTGTCTACCAAGAGCAGGTCATGCAAGTCGCCAAAGATATGGCGGGGTTTACTCCTGGCGAGGCTGATACACTGCGTAAAGCCATGGGCAAAAAGATCGCCAAACTCATGACCGAGTTACGCGTTAAGTTTGTGGAAGGCTCGATTAAAAGCCAAGTCAAACGCGAAACCGCGGAAGCTATTTTTCAACAATTCGAGGAGTTTGCCGCCTACGGCTTTAACAAGTCCCATGCTGCTTGTTACGCTCTAATCGCTTATCAGACCGCCTACCTCAAAGCTCATTATCCCGAACCGTTTATGGCCGCGCTCTTAAACTCCGATGCAGGGAACATCGAGCGCACCATGATCGAAGTTGAAGAGTGCCGACGCATGGGTATTGAGGTTTTGCCGCCTGACCTGAATGAGTCCTTCACCCGTTTCACGGTTATCAAGGGCAAACGTCAAATCCGTTTTGGACTTGTAGCCATCAAAGGCCTAGGTGAAGACGTGGTTGATCGCCTCATCGCCGAACGCCAAGAGCATGGTCAATATCAAGATTTAGCCGATTTTGCCTCGCGTATTCGTGACAAAGCCTTCAACCGTCGTTCGCTCGAAGCCTTGATCAAGGTGGGTGCATTAGATCGTTTTGGCGAACGCAACCAACTCTGTTTCAATCTTGAAACTATTATCGAGTATCATCGTCGCGTCTCGGAAGAAGCATCGAGCGGACAATTCAACCTGTTTGCTTCCGCCGTTACCTCCACGGTGATGCCACTTGTGTTGCGCCAAGCTCCCAGCGCGACCGAACGTGAGCGTTTAGCCTGGGAAAAGGAATTGTTGGGTTTATACATTTCCGAACATCCCTTTCGCGAATACGGTGAGCGTCTGCGTGGTCTGTTTGTCGATATTCTTAATCTCGCCGAGGAAAAGGACAAAAAAAGCGTGCGCGTGGGCGGCATGGTCACGAGTGCCAAGCGTATTATCACTAAAAACAACGAGGCGATGATGTTTATCAAGCTCGAAGATACGACTGGGGACATAGAAGTCGTGGTTTTCCCGCGCATCTACCGTGACAAGCCCGAGATTTGGGAAGTTGGTAAAACCTTGGTGATAACTGGACGCTATCAAGAAAAAGACGGAGAACCCAAGCTGCTCGCCGAATCTGGTTACGAGATCCCTCCCGATAATGTTGACGAGATCAGGCAATCCATGCAACCAGCAGACCTTCTGACGGTCGTTCTTCCGGGTGTTGAAGCGGAAGCCAAGCGGAGCACTTTCGCCCGCGCTCCGATACAGGCGATCACGCTACACTTACGCGCCCAAATGCCCGAATCACTGCTCCTCAAACTGCGCACCATGCTTGATCAGCATCCTGGACAATATCGCGTGTATTTTTTAATCGAACACCCCATCAAGCAAAAAATACTGACGTCTTATCGCATCAAGTTAGATGACTTAATCGCTAAAGAATTGGAAGGTCTGCTAGGTCGAGAGACGGTCAAGGTGGAGGTGTGATTTCGTATTTTTTGGCTGCGTGCTACTATGCTTGTGTATGCCCTCCGTTCGTTCTTTATCGAGCAGGTCTGTTTTACGTAACGTGCGTCGTGAAAAACGTCTTTTGCACAATGTTTCTTGCTCTCCCAGTGCTAACGGACACTCCCAAGCGCACCAATACTGGATGGTTGTGACACTGCTGGCGTTTCCGCTCGTGATGGCATTCGCCAGTTCTTTGGGTTTAGGACCTCTGCTGTCGTTTTTGGCTGGTGCTATTGGTTCTCTCTTGGTTTTGCTCGTCAATATTTTATTAGAGCAAGAGTTTTGGATGTTGCACAGCCATTGGCGTGAACGTTTTGAGGATCCAGATTTCTCCCATCGTTTATTGATCGTATCTGGCGCGCTCTTACTCATGCTCGAAACCAGCTTTTTTGTGTTAGCACTCGTCGATCAGCCCTTTGCTGCTCGAGTGATACGTTTGTTGCTACTCGCGCAGGCGTAGGCTATGCAAATTTCTTTTTATGGTGCCACCCGCGAAGTGACTGGTTCTTGTTATTTAGTCCAAACCCCAGCCACGAGAATCTTGATTGATTGTGGCATGTTCCAGGGTGGAGCGTTTTGTGAGGCTAAAAACGCCAAACCTTTTGACTTCGATCCCAAAACCATCGACGCAGTCATAGTCACTCATGCCCACCTTGATCATACTGGTCGCTTGCCGCGCTTAGTCAAAGAGGGTTTTACTGGTCCAATCTACCTCACTCCGCCGACGGGGGATTTGGCTCTGCTCGTGCTCAAAGACGCGCAGCACATCATGCTCGAGGCTTTTAGAAAGGAATACCGTATCCCGCTTTACGAAGAATCGCACGTTATGGCTACTGCCCAGCAGTTCGCACACCTTGATTATAATCGCACCATAACCATTAGTGACCTTGGCTTTTGTTTTCGCGATGCTGGTCATATTTTTGGCAGTGCTTTTGTTGAAATTGCCGAACGTGGCGGCGGTAAAGCTGTCTTTAGCGGCGATTTGGGCAATCAAGGCGTACCGATCTTGAAGCCAACCGCTAAACTCACTGAAGCTGATGTCGTGATCATGGAATCAACCTACGGCAATCGCATACACGAAGACGAATCTACCCGTGAAGAAAAATTACACACCATCATTCAACAAACTGTCCGTCAAAAAGGCGTGCTGCTTATTCCAGCTTTTGCAATCGAGCGCACCCAACAACTGCTTTACGAACTCAATCATTTAGTCGAAACTAAACTACTGCCGCCGACTGATGTGTATCTCGACAGCCCAATGGCTATCCACGCTACTAAAATCATCAAGGCTTATCCGCAATATTATGAACCTGAAGCTTTACAGTTAGTGTCACATGGTGACGACCTGTTCAATTTTCCTGGCTTGCATATTTCCGAAACGCGCGATCAATCCAAAGCTATCAATGAGGCAGCTTGGCCAAAAATCGTTATTTCAGGTTCTGGTATGATGAACGGCGGGCGCATTTTGCATCATTTGATCCGCTATCTCTCGAACGACAAGTGCACGCTACTCATTATTGGTTATCAATCTCCCAGTACGCTTGGTCATAAACTTTATCGTGGCGACAAAATGGTGCAAGTCATGGGCGAACGTGTCGAGGTGCGCGCCCGAGTTTTGAGCATCGGCGCCTACAGTGCCCATGCCGATCAAAATATGTTGGTCTCATGGATTGCCAAGGCAACCCATAAACCTAGCCGCATCTATTGCACACATGGCGACGAAGGTGCCTCGGCCGCGCTTATGACGCGCTTGCATCTAGAATTAGGTGTTGCCGCGTTTGTGCCACGCTATGGGGATGTGGTGACGTTATAGTATGTCGTGGATATTTCTCGCTGTCATCGGTCATCTGGCTAATGCCGTGGCTTTTGTGATTGATAAGTCGCTGCTGGCTTCGACCTGGAAAACTAGCGCGACTTACGCCGCTTTGATCGGCAGCCTGTCGGCCGTAGTCATACTGGCAAGCCCGTGGGTCGAGAGTTGGCCGCACGGACGAGCCTTGCTGTCATCGGCAATTTTTGGTGGCGTTTTTGTCTTAGCA
>CAZDER010000047.1:0-5684 GCA_964504505.1 uncultured Gammaproteobacteria bacterium
GTCACGTCAACCAATGTCCAAAAATGGGTTGCGTCGTTTTTGAAGATGTCGTGGAGTATGGGCACAGGTTCAGCGAGTTTGAGCGTAGATGGTGTCCAACGATCACGCGCACGCATGTCTAGACGCACTCCGTCGTCGTTAGTGATGAGCGAGCCAGTGATACTCACGCGTTCACCAAGTTTTGGCGTAGGTTGTAGGGCGTTGGTATGTACGAGTATGCCTTGACCAGCGGCGTTCAACAGTACAAAACTACGTTTAGCGATCAGATTGGGTGGTGTGCCAACGATACCGTGCAAGACTACATGAGGTATTTGAGGTGATGCAGCTGCCATAGAACGTGAAGGAGATTTAAGTTTAAGAGTTGGTATCGCACGCACGCGTTTGGCGGGTGCGATGGGTGTGGCGAGCGTAGGTTGGTTGGCTAGATATTCAGTGAGCGTCCAACTCTTGACTAGGTTTGGTTCGGTCATTGATCGGATGGTTTTGGTCGGCGCGGTTACGGCAGAGATGGTCGCGGATTTCGTGTTCGTGCTCGTAGTCGTTTGGGTGGATGATGATGCTCCCGTGTTCGCTGTAAGCGTCGTGGTAGCTGGTGTAGGCACAGCGTTAATGGGCGTGGGCGTACGTTCGGGAATCCACCAGGTGGCATCATTACGTCGTACATAATGTTCGTCATGTTTAAGAGCTGGATAAACGACAAGAGCGTAGATGCTGGTGTCAGGTCCGCGTAGCATCACCGTATCGCCGCTATTATTTAGATGTTGACCTGGCAAGGTAATGCGGAGATAGCCTGCATCATTGCGTTCAACGATGGTCGTGGCTGTGATGGTGGTGACGAGTCCTTGCGGATCGTGGATAGACCAACCTATGAGTGCCTCGAGTGTTTCACAACCAGATACCTCGATCCATTCTGCTCCATCGCTTGGAGCTGGAAAGATAGTCTCTAGCCGTACTCGACAGGCGGTGGGTGGTGGCACTGGCGGTGGCGATGGTGCTGCGACTAGGGCTAGGGCGACTGTTGGAGGCGTATTGATGAGCGTCGAGCTGGTCGAAATAATAGTTTCAGTGGTCGTTGTTGCCACTGTCTCGAGCGTAGTCGAGGAGGCGGTCGTGCTCGAGGACGAAGTCTCGTTTGGTGCATCTAGCGTGCTGGTCGCCACGGTTAGGGCTAGCGTCGAAGTTGCCAAAGTCAACGTGAGCGTGGTCGTAGCCGTAACCGTGTCGAATGTGCTGGTTGCAATCGTGTCGGTGATGTTCGAGATGGTGCTACTGCTCGCCGACACCGCTAAAGTAGACGTCGTAGTGCAACCGTCGCAAATACCAGGCGTACCGCGGTCGACTACATCTGCGTCCAAGTCTTGTGATGCTTCCGTACTGACCCAAGCCAGCTGATTGCGGCCGTCTATGTGTGGATCGACGCGTAGCATAGATGTGGGTGGCTTAGCACTGCCAGCAGCTGGCTTGTTGCCATCGCCGACTTGATCAACGAGTTGATTTTGTTCGTCGATTAGACGCATGACAAAACCATCATTAGTGAGTGCAACGTCGGTACTGACAATATCTGGACGTATGTTGAGGACACTCTTCTCGTTAGTCTCGGCGTAGTTAGCGATGACAAAGGCTTGTTGAGCGGAGAGCGTGGATGAGGTGGTAAACAACAATGGAGCGGCACTCGCTCCTTCGAGCCGCCAACCAGCTAAGGATTGATCTTGCATACCAAGATTCCACAGTTCGATCCACTCGTCAGCGGTAGAACGAGAGGAACCTGCCCAGTTGACTTCACCAATCACGAGGCGCGAAGCTGCGAGCGTTTGGACTGGCATGACGAGCGTTAGAGCAATTAGACAGCTCAAAACACTGGGGCGTGGATGGGCACGCCCCCACCTGAAAGTAGGCATAGGTGAGTCTTGCATCCGAACACGTAGCGGAAACCCACTATGCATATCCGTTCTGCGCAACTCTTCTATCTCTATCGTGACACGACTTTCAAAACGCTTGTGGACAAGTGGAAATCGTCAAGGTGAGACTAACGAGTCAAGGATTTTGATGTTAGAACGTGCTGACAAAACCCGCTCTCTTGCGTAAGAGCACCAGACTACGGGAGTACGAATTGTGAACAGCGTGTGTTTATCACCACTGACAAGTTTAGACGCGTAGACTTTTGGATGATTAGCCTCTTGACATGGGGTAAAACGCTGAATAAAAAACCAGCCGCCTTATGTGTGCTCGAGTGTGTCAACTGTGGATAACGTCGTTCATCCTCAATAAAGTTTAGAGCTTGACCAGAGCTCTCTTGTGTTCTACTTTTGTTCTATATGGCAATGCCTCTTTCACCAAAACAAAAAGAAGTTCTCGATTTCATCGTGAACTTCATCAACGAACGCGGTTATCCGCCTTCGTATCGTGAGATTGCGAGCGGGCTTAAGCTCGCTTCTCCCTCAACGGTGCACACGCATATTCAATCGTTGCGTTTGCGTGGGTATCTGCATGAGAGCGGTGATGTTAATGGTGCTGCTAATCGTGAACTCGAACCAACGGATAAGGCAGTACGTTGGTCGCGAGCCGTGATCTTGCCACTCAAAGGATTGATCACGGCTGGTCAACCGATCGAGGCTGTTGAGGAACACGAAACCATGGCTGTGCCGGTCGAGCTGGTACCCGATTCAACCAACTCATATATCTTGCGCGTCAAAGGTGATTCGATGGTAGACGAAGGCATCCTAGATGGCGATTACGTTATCGTAGAACGCAATCCATCGCCCAAAAATGGTGAAGTCGTGGTGGCACTGTTAGATAACGCCTATGCCACTCTTAAAAAGTTTTATCGCGAACACGATCGTATCCGTCTGCAGCCCGCTAACAAAACCATGCAACCTATTTATTGTTATGATCCACTCATACAAGGAGTAGTCAGGGGAGTCATACGTTCATTCCACACCGCACAATAGCAGGACTTACGCGTTTGGATGAGATGCGCCGCGCTGGAGCCCAGAAAAACCGCAGACGTATGTGGCATACGATGAGGATTTCTCTAGGCGAAACGCAAGCAGATCGCTAAACGCGTAAGTCCTGATATAGAAATCCCCCGAACAAGTCAGGGGATCTCCTCCAGTACGAAAGAACGAGTATGGAAACTATCTGCGCTTCTTGGCTGCGGCTTTGCGCTTAGGAGCGGCCTTCTTAGCTGGGCGCTTAGCGACTCTTTTTTTGGCTGCCATATTGTATTATTTCACTCTCCTTTCTAGTTTTATGTCGCCCCGCGTCTGGTTAGAGGCGGGATCGATGCTCGTTGCGATGCGCTAGCATCGTCGTACGATCATGCTGAAAAGTATAACACACAAAATTATTTTTGTGTGCAAATAACTTGTCAAGGGGTAGAGCTGTGCAAGGAATAATACATTATTGATTGCACAGCTTTGGTTCCATGATTCTTCATTCCATCGGACTTCGTTCAACATAGCGAGAGAGTGGGGTGTGTGAGTCAGTTGGTCTTCATATTTGACGTCGAAAAAAAAGCGTGCAATCCTATCAGCGGATAGTGACGTGCGAAGATCGGTCCGTGGTCGGGGATTGGGTCATGCGCAAACGAGTATCCCGAGAAGAACGCCTTCTCTTGATTCAATCAGTTGAAGTGCTTCGTAAGGAGTACTTCTCATCAAACGCATGCCTACTAAGTTGTTTGTCGGCGGCATCCCTTACCGTGCGACGGAAGAGGAGCTGCGCGAACTGTTCTCCCAGGCGGGCGAGGTGGTCTCGGTCTTCATTCCGGTGGACCGTGAAACCAAGCGCCCACGCGGCTTTGCTTTCGTCGAGATGGTCGATGACGGCGCCGCAGAACAGGCAGTCACGATGTTCGACGGCTCCGAAATGGGTGGTCGCCGCATTGCAGTCAACAAGGCCCGTCCAATGGAGGATCGTCCTCCACGCGGTCCTCGGATGTAACGAACGCACGTGCATCTAACACAAACCCCGCTTCTCATGAGAAGCGGGGTTTGTGTTAGATACCTAACTGTTTTTTGATCTCCATCTCTGCTTGCGTCGGATTAGCGCGTCCTTCTGTGCTTTTCATGATGACACCGACCAACCACTTGATGAGTTGAACTTTGCCAGCGCGTATTTGGACGACTTGTTCCACGTTCTGTTCCAAAACCTCGACCACGGTTTTCGCGAGAGCGGCTGGATCGTTTAACTGTCCGAGATTATGCTCCTCGAGCAAATGTGAGGGATCGGTACCATGTTCGAGCATAAGTGCGAGTAACTTTTGCGCGTTGGCACTGTTGATGGTTTGATCGTCAATCAGATGTAGAAACTCGGCAAAATCCTCGGCAGAAATCTTGATATCGTAGATGGTTTGATTAGTCGTCGAGAGCAGACCAACTAGTTTACTCGTAAGCCAACCGCCAGCCAACTTAGACAACTCGCGTTTACGTTCGTTTAAAATCTCACTACCAGATTCACCTCGTTTATCCGTTGCTTCTAGCCAGGCTCCCAGCTCACTCATAACTTCTTCGGCGTAAGTAACCCAGCCAGCGTTGGTTACAAAAAAGCGCGCGTCATCTGCACTAAATCCCCATTCATTTTGCAAACGTGCGCGAGTTGCGATTGGAAACTCTGGCAAGCGCAACTTTTCTGTCTCACGCATGTCTGTGAGAGTCAGTGGTGGCAGATCGGGTTCGGGGAAGTAACGGTAGTCGGCATTGGTTTCTTTGAGACGTTGTTCAAAAGTCTCACCTTTATTTTCATCCCAGCCGCGCGTTGCTCCAACGGGGATCTCTCCAGCTGCGATAAGTTTACCTTGTCGATCAATCTCGAATTTTAAGGCTCGTTCGACAGCACGAAAGGAGTTAAGGTTTTTTATTTCGACTTTGGGATTGTAACCGTGTTGAGCTGGCAAATTGTGTTCATCAATCGCCATGAGTGAGACATTGGCATCGCAACGCATATAACCTTTCTCCATGTCTGCCTCTGACACGTTGAGGGCCCGCAGTAGCAGTTGTAATTCTTGCAAAAAAATTTTGGCTTCTGCTGGCGAACGAAAGTCTGGTTCGGTCACAATCTCGGTTAAAGGCACGCCAGCGCGATTAAAATCAATCAAACTAGTCGCAGAAGTTGCATCATGAATATTTTTAGCGGCGTCTTCTTCCAAATGAGCACGCGTGATACCGATGCGAACACGTTCGCGTTCAGGTAAGGCATCTTGTTTGGGCAAGTCAAATGCAAAGTGACCAAGTTGCGCGAAAGGAAAGTCGTATTGGGAAATTTGATAGCCTTTGGGCAGATCAGGATAAAAGTAATTCTTGCGATCAAAGTGGGCATGATCGGGAATGGTGCATCCGAGTGCCAGACCGACGCGTACGCCAAGACGTACGGCCTCCGCGTTCAAAGCGGGGAGCGCGCCCGGTTGACCAGTGCAGACTGGACAGATAGCGGTGTTGGGTGGAGTAGTCTCGTCTACGTTGGCGCACGCACAAAACATTTTTGTTTTGGTTTTCAGTCGAACATGGATCTCAAGCCCGATGATAGGAATATGGCGAATGGATGACATACGGGAGAAAGCCTAGCAAGAACGAGACTAGATGGGTAGGATAGCGCAGTATGGGAGACATTCGTTTAGAGGCATCGTGGAAGCAAGTTTTAACCACAGCTTTTGCGGAACCATCTTTTCAAGTGGTGACGGAGTTTGT
>CAZDER010000048.1:0-5675 GCA_964504505.1 uncultured Gammaproteobacteria bacterium
TCGACAAGCTTTGCGCCAAACTTCATCTATGACACCAGTCGTAGGATGATTGAAAGCTTGGAATAATCTTTGACGCAGTTTCCATGGCAACCTTGACCAGGCTTGAAATAGCAAGCCTTGGATGATGGTGCGCAAGCTGCCTCGAGCGACACGCCGTCGTTCCTTGAGCACAGTTCGCATCGCCCAATCCGAGGCTCGCCACACGCGATCAATATCTTCCTCGAGTTGCAATAGTCCTTGATGCAGAGCTACGGCGGCGAGTGCGAGCCGTTTGCCGGCTCGAGTGGGCAGAGGATCGGGTTTATGTTCAACGATATCCTGCAGCAGGATAAACTCGGCTGGATTGTAGGCGTCCCAGGTTAGAAAAAAGCGGTGACCCATGCGTTGTCCCAGGGCACGTGCCTTAGCTAATTGCAACGCGAAAACAGCTAGTTGAACGCGTGACGGTTCGGGGAGGCTAGTCCGCGGAATCCGTCGCTCGGTGTAGGCACTGTTTTGCGCATTTGTTTTCCAAGGATCCACTCCCACCTCCTTATCATGGTTGAAGTTTAGATCGGCTGGGTGAGCCAGCTAGGGTGTGCCATGTTTCAAAGTTTATGTCAAAACGCGAAGCGCGAATTCACACGTTGTCGAGAAGTCGTGTTACGGGCACTATGGAGACATGGATACGTTGAACCTGCTTGATGCGACACATCAAGCTGACTCGGTAGCTTTGGAGCCAGTTGCTACTTATCGCGCTCGTTGGCCGTGGGTAGTCTTAGCGGTGCTAGTGGCAAGCTGCTTGTTATTGGCTCCGTTCGTGTACGCGGTGGTAACGGCCGGCACGCATGCCTTGGTGGCGAAACGAGCACTAGAAACGGTCTATAACAATATGTCTACGCGTTCGTTTGCACAGGCGCAGACCTCGTTGATGACTGCTAAAGCAGAACTTCGTACCGCTAAAATCGCTTGGCGTCAGGTGGGTCCATGGCGAACAGTGCCTTGGGTGAGCACGCAAATCATAGCGGTTGACAATCTGTTTGAGGCTGGCTCCGTGGGCTTGGAGGCGGCCGAGCAAGTAGTCCAAGCAGCTATAAAGATTCAAACGGCTTTCGAGGCGGTTTTGCACGCACCTGAACTGGCTGTAGCGGTCGCGCCTGAACGCACGTTTAGCGATCTGTCTCCAGCCGAAAAACGCACCATCCTGGCTAGCATAGATCAAGCTCTGCCCTTAATTCGAGCTGCGCGTGAACAGACGTTGATTGCTCTTGAGGCATGGGATCGCATTCCACAGGCGCGTTTGTTGCCGCCGGTCCGTCAGGCGCTTGCACCTATCACCGAGGTGTTGGCTAAGTTTCGCGATCGTTCTCAAACAGCAGTTGATCTGGCTGGATTAGTCTTGCCAATGTTGGGTTATCCACAAGCCAAAACTTATATCGTGCTGCTACAAAACGCCGACGAAATGCGTGCCACAGGTGGTTTTATTGGCACGGTCGGTACGGTGCGTCTTGACGCTGGCGAGGTGATAAGCCAAGCCTTTCAAGATGTGTATGCGTTTGATCGGATGGCGAGCTCGACTTTACTGGGCGCACCGCCAGCACCGCTTAAGCGCGAGCTAGGCGTAGACGTTTGGTACTTGCGTGATAGTAATTGGTCGCCGGATGCTCCGCAAACAGCCGAGCGCATCTCGCAACTGTTTCAAAAACACAGTTGGCTCGTGACTGACGCATCTTCAACGCAAGCTGCAATTCCTGATGGTGTGATCTTTTTGGAGCCAGATTTCTTTGCTGTCTTACTGCGTTTTACTGGTCCTATCACTGTTGATGGCACGACGTTCACAGCCGATGCCTTTTTTGATCAATTACAATATGCAGTCGAGGTTGGTTTCGTGAAGCAAGGCATTCCAGTCGAGGAACGCAAGCAAATCATGTCTAAAATAGCCAACGCGATCTTGGCGCGCGTAGTCGAACAGCCGCGCGAGCGTTGGCTGGAGCTGTTCGATCTAGGCTTGGAGGCGTTTGCCCGTAAAGATGTGATGCTCGTAATGCGCGATGCCGAACTAGGACGAGCTTTTGATGTGCGCGGTTGGAGCGGTCGAGCTCGCGCGACCACTCAAGATGAGCTGTGGGTGGTGGATACCAACTTAGCCGCGCTAAAAACTGATGGCGTGATGGAGAAGAGAGTGGATTATCAGCTTGATGCGACCAACCCAGCTGGACTTACGGCGACAGTGCGTCTCACTTACACCAACACCAATCGCACGATCAACTGGCGCTACACGCGTTATCGCGATTATGTGCGGGTGTTTGTGCCAGAAGGCAGCCAGCTGATTGCGAGCGAGGGTGCAATGGAGAAAGACTTAAACCAAAGCGGCGGTAAGGTTCGGCTAGGTCAAGTCGATGTCATGAAAGATTTAGGCAAAACAGTCTTTGGCGTGTTTTGGTCGATCGAACCCGGCGAAACGCGCAGTTTGTCTTTTACTTATCATTTGCCGGCGCGTGTGAGTGCTCCGTTGCTCAAAGAGGGCAAATATACGCTTTTGCTACAGAAACAGCCGGGTGCTAAACAACGTTTGACCGTCAACCTCCGGTTGGGTAAGAAGCTTATAGCGGCCACACCCAAAGAGGCAGTCGCAGACTACGGAGACGATCGTTATCATGCGACGTTCGCTCTCTCTAAAGACACTTTGATTGAAACGCAAGTTGAGCACTAACGTTGAATAGGTTGTTGCTATGTTTGGCAAAAAAATAGGTATTGATCTTGGAACGACCACGGTTCTCGTCTACATTCCAAAAAGAGGCATTATTATCCACGAGCCATCAGTCGTGGCCATTTCGGTAGCTGATAAAAAAGTCATGGCGGTAGGCAAAGAAGCCAAAGAGATGTTAGGCCGCACGCCAGAAAGTATCATTGCCAAACGTCCGCTAAAAGATGGTGTGATTGCCGATTATCGTACCACCGAAGCTATGTTGCGCTATTTTATCAACAAAGCGTTGGGCGGCGTGCGCCTATTTCGTCCAGAAGTCATGGTGGCTGTGCCAGGTGGTATCACTTCGACCGAACGGCGCGCTGTGATTGATGCCACCCTCTCGGCAGGAGCTAAGGCGGCTTACATTATCAAAGAGCCGGTGGTGGCGGCGATTGGAGCCGATATTCCGATCGGATCGGCCTCGGGTCACATGATCATCGATATCGGCGGTGGCACTTCTGAAATCGCCGTCATATCGCTCGGCGGGATCGTGTCGTCGGCATCGGTGCGCATTGGCGGCAACAAGCTGGACACAGCGATCCAAGAACACGTGCGGCGCAAGTATAGCTTGGCGGTGGGGGAGCGTACTGCCGAGGAAATCAAGATCCGTATCGGATCGTCTTTGTATCTTGAAGAGAAGTTAGAAATGGAAGCTAAAGGTCGCGATATGGTGAGTGGTTTGCCGCGGATTGTGACGGTTACGAGTGATGACGTAACCGATGCGATCCAACACGAGCTGCAAGGTATCGTGGAAGCCATCAAGGATGTCTTGCGCGCCACGCCGCCAGAATTATCCGCTGACATTATGCAAAAAGGCATGGTGTTATCTGGCGGCACCTCGCAATTACGCAATCTTGATAGATTGTTCGCCGAAGCGACCGGCGTACCAGCTTTTGTCGCCGATCATCCACAGCTGTGCGTAGCTAAGGGTACTGGCATCGCGCTTGAGAATCTCGAAGCCTACAAACGCAGCATTTTTTCTTCGTAACTCACCTGACGCATGCGCCGTTTTCATCCGTATACGGCTTTTCTTAGGTTGTATCATCGACGATCAGAACACCCTCCTCTGATTCGATCTTTCGTACAACAGGCTTCACGAGTCTCCAGAGGTCTCTCGATGTGAAGTCTTCTTCTGCAAGAAAACGAGTGATCTTGCAATGACTCACTTCTCCATCGAGAGCCGCGGACAAACCCGTGGTGGTCGTGAGAGAAAAAGAGGAAACGAGATAGTCAGAGTACAAATCAAGGAGCGGCTTGTTCATGCATCATATTCTACGGGAAGATAGGGTGGAGTGCGTAAGGTGAGTGATCTACTTGGGCAGATGTGAAAAGTTATCAACATTTATTTTAGTAAAGGATATCATAGTATGATATCCTTTACTAATGCAGAACGTCCTTACTACAAAACAGGCCTTTAAAGCCGTCTACTTCCCGGACTTCAAAGAGCGGGATACCAAGTCAAAATCTTTTACTTTGGCTTTTTCGGATAACGAAAGGGACATATACGACTCTATTGGACATCTTTCAAGTTTAGAACTCAGAAACATTCTGGGGATAGACAATTTTTTCGATCTTGAAAATTTAGCGGCTCATGAAGGCCTGCCTGTTAACAGATTTTGTATCTGGAGACTCAAAAAAGCATTAAGCGATAAAACCGTTTCGACAAAACTGAGCATAAATCCAATTCACGCAACCTTTAAGGGAGGAAAAGAACTTCCTCTGCAGAGTTGGTATCCGTATCTCGAGGGCTATTCTCCCGATTTTGTCGAATACATCATTAAAAATTATGTGAGCAAGAACGCCAAGGTTATTTATGATCCTTTTTCGGGGACGGGAACGACCCCTATCGTGGCATCGGGTCTAGGATACACATCGTTTTATTCCGAAGTGAATCCGTTGCTTCAATTTTTGGTTAAAGTTAAGGCCAGAGCCAGAAATATCGACAATCCCAAAAGGATTGTGTCTTTGCTCGAAACCGCCAAACAGGGACTCCGAACGGAGATTCCAAAACAGATTGAAGATCAAGAGCTGAAACAGACATATAGCACCACTTTTGGTAAAAGCAAGTTTTTTTCAGACCAAACCTTTAGTCATGTCTTGAAAACACGAGCATACCTGAATAAGGTTTATTTCAAAGATGTCATTCTTTCCGAGCTCGTTACAATCGCAGCCGTATCCGTTCTTATAGAAAATTCCTTTCTTAAGCGACATGGCGACTTACGCTTTAGACGTGAGAATGAGCTTCAGGAATTAGCAAACATCGACTACTTCACAACGCTTGAAGATCGCATTCAAAAAATTATTGATGATATCAAGACGATCCAGCCCAGCCAAGCTCCGACATTTATTACGGAGGACGCGAGAATGATTGGTAAACTACCTTTTCTTGGAATTGATGCTGTGATTACCAGCCCCCCTTATCTTAACGGCACGAACTACTTCCGAAATACTAAAATCGAGCTTTGGTTTCTCGGGCATCTCAAAAATCAGGAGAACCTATCAAATTTTAGAAGGTTAGCAGTTACGGCGGGTATAAATGATGTTTCGCAAAGCGTGGAAAAATCCGTCCAAAATAAGCAATTGAAAGAACTGCTCGCAATACTGAAAAAGAAGGCTTACGACAAACGTATTCCAAAGATGGTACATGACTACTTCGCTGACATGGATACCATTTTTCGTAACCTAAAAAAACAACTGAATAAAAATGCTGTACTCGCAATAGATCTTGGTGACTCAATCTATAGCGGTGTCCATGTAAAAACGGATGAAATTCTTGTTTCAATACTCAAGAATATTGGATATGTGTTTGAAGACGAAATCGTTCTTAGAAAGAGACAGTCGAATAACGGCCAAGAGCTCAAACAGGTCTTGCTAATTTTTAGAAATCGCAAAAAGTTTGCCAAGCCTACAATAATAAAGCTCGTCATATTCGTACTATTAACAATAG
>CAZDER010000049.1:0-5592 GCA_964504505.1 uncultured Gammaproteobacteria bacterium
TTTCTAACTCATCGAATAATTGATGTTTCATTGCCTGTATTGGAAAAAGAATGCATAGAGATTGGAATATTGAGGAGTATCTTGAGTGGTGAATTGTTGTTGCCTTGTGTGAATATACAAGCTTATGGGTATTGCTTGTCTGGTTTTGCGGTTGCGGAAACTCGTTGTTTGATCAATTCGTACGGAACGGCTTTTAACGTAAACAGGCAAGCGATGTAAACTAATCCTCCCAGAAGGATTAACGCGATGAGTGGTAACGAGGGAAGAGCGAGGAGCGTGAGAGCCATGACAGCAGCACTGAACCATGCCACCGCAACGGGACGAAGCTCAAATCCAAGCTGTGTTGTTCGTGAGGCTACCAAGTATGAACCAGTGGTGACAAAGATTTCGGACGCCACTGTCAGCCAAGCGGCTGCCCACATACCAAAACGTGGGATGAGGATGATATAGCCCGCAAAAATTCCGAGAGCTGTCACGATGTAGATCGGGAGCATTTGGCGTTGGGCTTGAACGGCGACGACGACGTGGGCATAGATGACGTTTATGAAGATGATGCCAGTCGCGATGATGAGCACACGCAGGATTGGACCAGAAGCGGCGAAGTCATGACCAGCGACGAGAATCATGATGCGATCGGCGAGTACGAGCGTGCCCATGACGATAGGGGCGATTAAGAACATCACTCCAGTTAAAGCCTGACGAGCGAGATGCGAGAGGCGTTCATGATCTTGTTTGGCCCAAGCAGCAGACAGGAGCGGGAGCGCGAGGCCAGCGATCATGAACGGAATCGTGATCAGAATCTCGAGCACGCGATAGGCGGCACTGTAAATGCCGACTTCGGCTTGGGAGCGCGTCAAAGCCAAAACCAGCGTGTCGCCTTTGTAGTAGATGAGGTTGAAGAGAATGGAAACGCCGATTGGCCATGAGCGGGCGAGCGTATCTTTCCAAAACGCCACGTCCCAGTTCCAATGCACCAGACCTGACGGTTTAGTCAGCCAGAGATTGAAAAAAAAGTTAGTGGCACTGCCAAGTGACACGAACCACATGATGGGAATAAGTCCGATGCCCAGGTAACGAGCGTAAAGAATACCGACGAGCAGAGTGCAGCGTCCGAGTATCTCACCCACGGCGCCGATGTGCGTTTGTAGGTGGCGTTGTTGGATGCCTGTGATGAGTTGAGTGAGGCTAGGAAAGAGCAGCGAACCAGTGAGAGCGATAATCGCCCACTTAATATCAGCTGAATAAGGCAAAAACCAGGCTATGAGAGGTGCGAGGATGGTGAGGACACCAGCTGTGACTAAGCGGAGCGTGAAGAGAGCCGAAACACAGCGTTTTTCGTAGACTGGATCGTGAGCGTGTTCGCCAAGTAGTGCCACGAAAGTGACGTTGACGCCGAGATCAAGAAAGAGCGTGAAGATTTGTAGGAAAGCGTTGGCTGTCGAGTAAGCACCGAAACCAGCTTGACCGAGATAACGAGTAAGCAAGCCAACAATGATGACACCGATCGTGGTAGAAATAACTTTACCTAGCAACTGCGCTCCAGTATTCCACGCTAAACGACGAACGAGAGACATACGGACAAGTATAATCGGGAAATGAGAAAGGGGGAACTAAGTAACGAAGATCGTGAAATCAGGTATAATAAGCAGGATGGATCAGCCTCGCGCTTATTTTCCTTCGTGTAGACGACATTTGTTTGAATTGACGGGTATTTTTTGGTTGGTTGGGGCATTCTTGTTTCCATCTAACGGATTGGCAGCGTTACCACGCGATGCGTATCAAACCTCGCTTTTATCGGTGTCTACGCCGAATAAATTAGCACCGAGTGAGATAGGACAATTGCGCGTGGAGTTTAAAAACATTGGCACAGCGACCTGGTTGGCTACGGGCAAAAACTTTGTCTCGTTGTATCGTTGGAATCCAGTCACAAAAACCGAGCTTGCCAGCCAACTTGCGACACCGAGTTGGGAAACGCCGATGCGAGCTTTACGTTTACCCGTCACGCGGCTTGAAGCTGGCAAGTCGGTGGTGATGAACGTGCCAATCCAGGCTCCTCGAATACCTGGCACATACACCGAAACTTTTATTCTCACAGCGGAAAACATGGCGTGGATGAAGTATGGACAAGTGACGGTTAAGTTGGAGGTGGTAGGCGGTAGATTGGAAGTCACGCCTCCAGCCTCCAGTCTCCCTCCTCCAGCCTTATCTGATATTGGTTGGATAGCGGAGCTTGCCGAGAAGTCTGGGTCGGAGTGGCAGTTGGATCCAGAGGGAGTCGCGAATGTGACGTTAGTTTATACCAACACAGGTACCAAAACCTGGACGCGAGATAGCTTGGGCTATTTGTCTTTATATGCGACGACGGCTGGTAATCAAGAACGGATGAGCGTCTTCAAAAGTCCTCTGTGGAGCGGCAATGCGGTAGCTAGACTTAAGGAGCACGAGGTTAGACCTGGGCATACGGGCACGTTTACTTTTCAACTACGCGCTCCAAAAATCGCGGGCATGTATCAAGAAATGTTTGCCTTAGCGGCCGAAAAAGTAGCTTGGGT
Organism: uncultured Gammaproteobacteria bacterium; assembly: GCA_964504505.1. Classification (GTDB taxonomy): domain Bacteria; phylum Patescibacteriota; class Patescibacteriia; order 2-12-FULL-60-25; family 2-12-FULL-60-25; genus JAGOUY01. The sequence continues at coordinate 2,553 of CAZDER010000049.1, forward strand.
ACAAGGTGGCACGGTGACTCTGCCGATCCGCGTTTTAGCTAGCACCGTGCCCGAGTTTGTAGCCTCGGGTTTACCTGATGATGTGGTGCTGATTGCGCCTGCTCCCACGATCTCTACTGGACCAAAACGTACGGCTACGCTCTTGTTGCGCTCGCTGCAGCGTTTGACGTTACTCGGCAATGGTCGTCAGGAAATCCAGCTTGGATATAAAAACACAGGTGAGGCTCTGTGGACCTCGCGAGCCTTGCGAGTCAAAGAGGTACTGCCTGTTTCCAATGCAAAATGGGCGTCTATTCGCGACGATTCCTGGTATGGCTCGACAGAGCCAGTCCGTACGGTCGGCAACGTCAAGTCTGGCGAAGTGGCGTTTTTAACCTTCAAGCTCAAAGCACCAGCTAAAAAAGGTACCTACACGGCGCGTTTAGCTTTATATGCTGATGGAGAAATTGTCGAAGGCGGAGACATAGACATTCCGATCACGGTCACAGCCGATGGTTATATCGAACCCGAGCCTACTCCACCTCCGCCGGTTGTAAGAAGCGGGCAAAACGTGCCAGCACCAACAGCTCCGCGTGTGTTATTCCCCGCGATTGATCCAGTCCCGCTAGGTGGCGACGCTGCTAGCTTGCCTGCCGAGCCGATGATCAGAGTGGGGATTTATCGCACGACTGATGATCAAATGGTGATCCGTGCTAAGCAAGTTCCTGTAGTAGTTTCGCAAAATGGCACAATGGTTTGCTTAGTAAATCTAGGCGAATCTACCACGGTGCAGTTTGATCGAACCAACAAGGTATACAAGCTCTCGGGAGGCACGTGTACGGGTCAATCCAGCGGCGTTTATCTCTTTCGTGCCGAGGATGGCATAGCTCCGCTAGAGATTGCGGATTTTTCACGGCCTGTCTCGGGCACAAGCATCAACGACAACACTTTTCGAGCGCAACTAGAACTACGCTATACGCCAGCGACTGATGGCGTGTGGGTGATCAACGAGTTACCGATTGAGTGGTATCTCAAAGGTATCGCCGAAACTTCCAACGTGAGCCCATCCGAGTTTCAACGCGCTTTGCTGGTCACGGCGCGTACCTATGCCGTCTATCATGTGCAGCGCGGCACCAAGCACGCCGATGAATCTTACACGGTTGATGCAAAATATGATCAGGTTTATCGCGGTTACGGAGCCGAGCTGCGCAACGCCAACGTCGTAGCCGCGGTTGATGCCACGCGCGGACAGATCGTCACCTATCAGGGCAAATTAGCCATCACGCCATACTTCTCGCGTTCCGATGGGCGCACGCGTTCGTGGGGCGAGGTGTGGTATGGCGCCTCGCAGTATCCTTGGCTAATGAGTGTGCCCGTGCCACAAGATCAAGGCAAAATACTGTGGGGTCACGGCGTCGGTATGTCGGCGTCGGGAGCATTAGGTATGGCAAACGAGGGGAAGCGTTACGATCAAATCCTAGGCTATTTTTATCAGGGAACGGAGTTGCGGAGGGCATATCGATAACTACCCACTGCCCGTGTCAAGTCCACTTTTTGATTTACCGCCAAAACTGCGTTTTTTTGGCTGGGTTGAGAGCTGAAACGCGGACTTGACACGGACATAATCCCCGTGTCAAGTCCACTTTTTAATTTTGCAGAAAAAACCGTGTTTTTTGGCTAGGTTGAGCCTTGAAATGCGGACTTGACACGGGTATTAGCTGATGACTTTGTCGATCAGACCGTACTTCAGGGCTTCGCTGGCGCTCATGAAATTGTCGCGTTCGGTGTCGTGTTCGACGGTTTTGGCGTTTTGACCAGTATGTTTGGCTAAAATTTTGTTGAGTTGATCTTTGGTTTTTAGGATGCGTTCGGCGTGAATTTTGATATCCGTGGCTTGACCTTGCATACCGCCTAGGACTTGGTGGATCATCACCTCGGCATTTGGGAGAGCGAAACGCTTGCCCTTGGCACCTCCCGCGAGCAGCACGGCGCTCATCGAGGCCGCCATGCCGATGCAGATGGTCGAGACGTCAGACTTCACATATTGCATCGCATCATAAATGGCTAAACCAGCCGTGACGGAGCCGCCCGGCGAGTTGATGTAGAGCTTGATGTCTTTGGTTTTATCTTGGCTTTCGAGAAACAGCAGTTGAGCCACGACCACGTTGGCGATGTCGTCGTTCACCTCCGAACCAAGCATAATGATGCGATCTTTGAGCAAACGCGAATAAATATCGTAGGCACGTTCGCCGAGCGGAGTTTTTTCGATGACTGTAGGAATGAGCCAGTTTTGAGGAGTGAGGTTGGAAAGCGTATAGGGATTGGACATAGAATAGAGAAGAATCGCGTGTCCGCCGAGGAGGCGGAGGGAATCGGGTTACGGTGGAAGAATAAGGGAGATTTTATTAGCAGTCAAGCTGGGAGAGTGCCAGATTGGAATCGCCTTACGCAGGGGTGGCATTTATGCCACCCGGGGAGGGCGGGATGAATCCTGCCCCTACGGGTTTATAATCACACGTCCGTCTTCGATGACTTTCAGGCGACCAGCCACGGTAAACCCAGCGGCTTTTTTGTGACCGCCGCCGCCGAGAAACTTGGCGAGTTTGGAGATATCGCGGCGAATACTGCGGATTGAACCTCGGATGGTGCGGTTAGGCATTTCGCGCAGCACGAGAATGGTTTCGGCACCCCCGTAGACAGCGTTTAGAAAATTTGAAAGACCTTCCATCGCTTCTTCGGTAGCGTCGGAAATGTCTTTGAGATCTTCGAGTAAAAAGTAGGTTGAGGTTAGGTTGAAAGTGGCGTTATGGCTTAAGCGGGTTAAGACCAAACCCCAGAGTTTGAGCGTAGGCATCGCTTTGCTTTGCACGAGTTGGCGTAAAATATCGGGGTAACGAGCACCGAGTGCACACAGGCGTCCAGCGGCCTCCATGCCATCGGAGGTCGTGCCCGCGTTTGCAAAGCAAGAGGTGTCGGTGAGGATGCCGGTTAAAAGCGCGGTGGCCATTTTGGCATCAAGCGGTATCTCGAGCAGCGTGAAAAATTGATAGACGATCTCGGC
>CAZDER010000050.1:0-5426 GCA_964504505.1 uncultured Gammaproteobacteria bacterium
ACTGCATGATCTCCAGCTGTAAGGCGGCACACTACGATGATGAGTATCTACAAAAGGCGATTAAAAAATTGACTGCTTCACTCGATACTTTTGAACATGATAATAAAATCCAGGATTTTGAAAATGAACTTTTAGCCGAACTTGCCAAGTTCAATCTTAGGCACTTTCCTGGTTATGACTTCAAATATAAGATCAATCAAGGAGGCTTTGATGAAAATAAATTTGCTACAGAAAAAGATAAGGAGTTTTTACCCGTTTATCAGAGATTGCTCAAAAAGTATTCAATTAAACTAAAGCAGGACAAATCTGATTCTTTTCTTGATGTTTGGTTTATGGACAATGTTCGTCGAGAGATAAGTCATGTTTTTCAAACGATCAAACAAGAAAAAGACGTCAAAACTCGCAAAATATTAGCCCTGATTTTGAGCAGAACAATTAGATCATGCCGCGCAACTACACACAGCGATCTTGCAACCCTTAAAGAACCTCAACTGACGACCTATTACTGCTATAAACATAAAAAGATTTGCAAACCCCTTTTCTCGATAGCGAGCATGCTTAATCGTTATGCCCTTGATACATTGAGTAGAATTAGAGAATTTAGTAGATTGCGAAAACCAGTTTACCATGCCGTATTAACTGGTGATTCAAGAGTGATAAATATTTTTGAGAAGGTGGAAAAACAAAGTTTAGAATTTTATAAAATTCTAAAAAAGCAAAAGATAGCAGGCATTTTTTGTTCACCTCCCTATGTAGGGCAGATTGATTATCACGAACAGCACGCTTATGCATATGATCTTTTTGGATTTAAGCGCAAAGACGATCTAGAAATTGGTCCGCTGTACAAAGGGCAAGGATCGGAGGCTCGCAGATCATACGCACAAGGGATTGCGGATGTGTTAAATAACTGCAAACAATATCTCAAGGCAGATGTTGACATTTTTCTTGTGGCGAATGATAGATATAATCTCTATCCAGAAATTGCGGAAAAAACTGGAATGAGGATCGTGAATCAGTTTAAGCGACCGGTGTTGAACCGTACGGAACGCGATCGAAATCCGTATTCAGAAACCATATTTCATTTTAGATCAAAATAATTTTATGGCTTTATCAAAAGAACAAGTAAGTAGTGTTGAAGGGGTTTTGAAGGCAAGTTTGCGTAATAAGTTTCAAGACTATAAACCAGAATCGGCATCAATGCCTTTTCATACCCGCTTACTCGGTAAAGATCGTCTCGCTTTGTATCCTTTCATACATTCTCTCAATACAAACTTTGGTATAACTGTTTTTGAGCCGGTTGGTCTTGCTTTAGCGCAGAAGCATTTTAAGGGGGCTGTCTCTCAAGCTACTGCTGGAAATCAAATCAGTACCATTGCACAAGCCGAAATACAGAAGATTATGGATGGTCTAATTACGGCAACAAATACTCCAAACAAAAAAGAAGAAATTGAGAGAATACGAAAAGTGTGTCAGACAGGCGAAATGATAAAAGTAAAACCCACGAAGATTGATTTAATGTTTGAGTCAAAAGATGGTGCCTATTTTTTGTTTGATATCAAAACAGCAAAACCCAATGCTGGCGGTTTTAAGGAGTTTAAACGTACGCTGCTTGAATGGACTGCTGTTATGTTGGCAAGTAAACCTGGGGCAGTGGTCAATACTCTGGTTGCTATTCCGTATAACCCTTATGAGCCTAAACCGTATACCCGATGGACGATACGGGGCATGTTAGATTTGGAAAATGAACTTAAAGTAGCCGATGAGTTTTGGGATTTTCTTGGCGGTGAAGGTACCTATCATGGTTTACTCAATTGCTTTGAGAGAGTCGGTATTGAGCTTCGAGATGAAATTGATGCTTACTTTAAACGCTTTAATAAATAAAAACACAATCCCTATGTTCAACCAACGATTCTCCATGCCTTCGCAAGATGACGGAGTGGTCATTTCTATCGGCATTAAGGCTCAAGATACGCGCACGGCACTTGCAAAACGCATTGTTCAGCATATGCGTGAACAGCTCGACAGTTTAGAACGCTTGCTCATGCGTGAGGATGATCCGATGACATTGGACGGTTTGACAGAGCTGCTCGCCGAACAGCAAGAGATGGCTCCGCGGCTGATCGCTTCGTCGCTTGGATCGCGCGTGATGGAGGGCGTGTTTGATGGAGAGCACATGGTGGGCGAAGACGGCAAGCAATATTTGGTGCCACCCAATTACGCCTCGAAGTCTAAGCTAGTTGAAGGTGACCTATTGCGGCTAATAATCGCAGATAATGGACGGTTTATCTTCAAGCAACGCGGCCCGATCGAACGTGAGCGGATCATGGGCGTACTTGTCTACAACGATCAAACGGATGAGTGGTTCGTGGTGTCTGATGGACGTAAGTTTCGGGTATTGGGAGCTTCCGTTACCTATTTTAAGGCGCAACCAAATGATGATGCGGTGGTGCTGGTGCCAAGCGATAATCCCTCCTCGTGGGCGGCACTCGAGAACGTTATTCGCCGCCAGTTGTCAGACGTCGACGCGTAGGGTAGTGAGTTAGCTATGCCATCTCTTAGCCAGATCTATCGTCCGCGTCGTTTTGCGGAGGTGACGGGTCAAACGCACATCACCGAAACTTTACGTCGCGAGGTGGCGACTGGTCTTTTAGCGCACGCCTACGTTTTTTCTGGACCGCGCGGCGTTGGTAAAACCACTAGCGCGCGTATTTTTGCGCAAGCCTTAAATTGCCGAGTGCCGAGCGAGGGCGAGCCGTGTGGAGCGTGTCCGCCGTGCGAGGCGTTTGCGGCAGGTAGACTTATGGATGTGATCGAGCTGGATGCAGCCACACACACTGGCGTTGACACGATTCGCGAGGCGATTGTCGAACACGTGCGTTTTGCGCCGACTTTTGGCAAGGCCAAAGTGTATATTTTGGACGAGGCGCATATGTTGTCGTCTTCGTCGTGGAATGCTCTGCTCAAAACGCTGGAAGAGCCGCCAGCGTATGCCTATTTTATTTTAGCCACCACCGAGTGGCATAAGATTCCAGCCACCATCATTTCGCGCTGTCAGCGCTTTGAGTTCAAGCGTATTTCGGACGAGATGTTGGCTTTGCGTGTGCGAGAGCTAGCCGAGCGGGAGGGGTGGACGGTTGATGAAGATGTCGTTCGCCTCATTGTGTCTCGTGCTGATGGCTGTGTGCGAGATGCGGAAACCTTGCTTGGACAGCTCGGTTCTCTTGGCGAAATGAAGATTGACGCCTCGCTCGCGAGTTTAGTGATTCCGCCTACGCATGTGCCGCTCGCGGCTGGTCTCATGCAAAAGTGGGCTGAACGTGACTTAGCTGGCGCATTGATAGAAGCTCGTCGCCTAACTGATGATGGTGTAGCTATTTTGTCATTGTTTGACGATCTTTTACTAATCGCTCGTCAGCTTTTACAAGCCACGGCTTTGCCCGAGAAGACTCAAAGCTGGGCGAACGGAACGGCAGAAGAGCGAGCGATGCTGCCTTTAGTGACGGCATTCTCCGCACTGCAGCTGCACGATGTAGCTCTCACGCTCATGGAGCGTCGCAAGGACGTGAAAGGGGGAGTGGATCCGCTGTTTGCGCTTGAACTGGCAAGTACGCTCGTGGTGTGCAGTATATTGGGTAGCGAGACCGATTGTAAAACGTATCCTGTTGTGTCGGATGTAGGGGCGACATTCATGTCGCCCTCCCCTCGGATGGGTGATATGAATGTCGCCCCTACGGATGGTCCATCGGTCTTCGATCTTGCTACGGTGCGTACAAAGTGGAGCGCGATTATTCGGGCGGTAGATGAAAAAAATCATTCCTTGCCGTTTATTTTAAAGATCAGTCTACCGTACGAGGTGCAAGGGCAAACGCTTACCGTGCGTTTTCAATATCCGTTTCATCGCGATAAGATTGTGACAGATGTGAAGAATCGGCGTATCGTCGAGGAGTGTGCTCGAACGGTGCTCGGCGTGTCATCACTGATGCTCGAGGGTATCGTTGGAGAAGATGCAGTTCGCACCGAAGAACGCAGTCAAGATATGGTGACTAACATTCTCAAGGCTTTTGGAGGTCAAGTGGTTGAGGGCTAACCTTGGAGTAAACTCTATGCTTCTAAACACTAAACAATTAACGGGCGTTCCAGTTATCACGCGCACTGGAGCACGAGTCGGTAAAGTCGTGAGTTTTGATGTGAACGATCTGACTGGTCGTCTAGCAGTGATGCGTGTTAAGGCTTCGGGGTTGGTGGCGCGTTTGACTGACGATGAACTCTTGATTCCGTGGGATGCGATTTTGGCAATGACAGAAACAAGCATCACGATTGTTGATGGAGTGGTGCCGGTAACTATGAATACGTTGGCTGCGGCTATCGCGCCTTCGCCCTCGCCAACGCTCATGAAAGAGGGCTAGATATGCGTGCTGGCTTACTCCGTGCGCTCTGTTTTCACCAGGCGTGGGGATATCCGCCGACACCGACGGAGTTAGTGGCGAGTTGGGATCGTGGTTTGAACGTGTTCTCTTATCTCCCGACTATTTTAGAGGCACAGTGGGCTTTGTCGACGTTGATAGAGGAGAAGCGCATGTTACTTGCCCGTGGTCGGGTGATATTTCCTAGCCATGAAGCGTTGGTTCTCGAGCATGAACGACGCGAGGCGTTGTTTCCGCGTAAGCTTCGTCGTGCACGTGCTGTTGCAGGCTGGCTGCGTCGGTTAGGTGGCGTGCGCTTTGTGGCACTTTGCAATACCACGGCTCTCGCACACGCTCACGACGAGGGAGATCTTGACTTGTGTGTCGTGACACGCGCTGGATCGTTGTGGCAAACACGCGGATTGGCGGCGTTGCCGTTTAAGGTGTTTGGGATGCGTCCGGGTGCTTCGACTAATGAGCATGATGCGGTGTGCTTATCTTTTTTGTTTGATGATAACGCGCTTGATCTTACTGCTTTACAACTAACGCCAGACGATCCTTACTTTCGTCACTGGTTTTTATCTTTGTTGCCACTTATCGACGATGGGATTGGACGGGAATTGTGGAAGCATAATTCTTTGATCACTGCTCGTCACCCACTTACCGCGCCTTGGCTTTCGCATCCAGACATTGTCGCTCGTGTACCCACGTTGCGTGTGCCTTGGGTTTCTCGACTTGAAGCACTGGCACGTCGTGTGCAAGAGCGAGTGTTGCCAAGGGCGGTTCAGGCAGAGGCTCACCGCTCGACTAACGTGGTTATCAATGACCACATACTAAAACTTCACGTGACGGATAATCGCGCTATGTATCGTGAAGCGTACGAAAAATATTGTCGTGAATATGGCGTGGAACCTTGAACGGTTACGTCTTAGTGCGCCTTGGATAGACAAGCTGTTCGAGCTATCTTGGCGTCTCGCGATTGTCCTTTTACCTTGGCAGACGCGCTGGTTTCACGAGGGACCG
>CAZDER010000051.1:0-5309 GCA_964504505.1 uncultured Gammaproteobacteria bacterium
GTGCGTTAGCGTATGTCTTCCGCACCTGCTTCCACGGTTCAAATTTGTCGCGCTTGTCTTGGCGATGCGCGGGCTGCCTGGCGTTGTCGTGCCTGTAAAGGTGCGGGAGTCTTTTATCAAAGTGAGGATGGCGTACTTATCTGGCGACCAAACCTGGATGAGTTCTTTTTTGCGCTGCGTTATGGTCGCCGCTTGTTTCATCGTAGCGTACAACTACTGCTCGTACTTCTTATTACGGCGTGTTTGGCAGCGTGGGGATGGTATTGGTTATTCCATGGTGACAGGGTGCTCTGGTTAGAGCCGTCCGTGTGGTTGGCTGGCCATTGGTCAATGGCGGCGTTTTGGTTAGGTTGGTTGCTAATCTGTGGTTTGATTTTTCACGTTAACGTGTTTACCGAGCGCGCTAACATCCTGCCTAGTTGGTTATCTGTTGTGCGCGTTCGTCCTGCGCAAGCGGAACGTTTGGTCGATGTGTCGGCTTATCTGCATCCAGCGGCGTGGTCGCTGTTAGAGCAGGCTTATCATCTAGCGAGCCACACGCATCGCGCCGAGGTCGAGCCTTTGCATTTGTTTTCAGCAGCACTTTCGAGTCCAGCTGGTGGCATTTTTGTGACGCGTTTAGGCGTGTCGATGGAAGCTGTCAAGGAGGGTTTGGTGCGTTTGCTGCGTGAGCGGCGTAGTGGCAATCCGACCATGCTCTCGACTAATGCTAAAACGGCTCTGCTTTCGGCTTATCTTATGGCTATGCAGAGTCGTCGTAAGCATATTGGTGTGGTCGAGATTTTCGTGCAGGCTTTTCTACTCGACGAACAATTGCAGGCTATGTTTGATACGTTTGGCTTTCCTGTCACGCACGTTACGCATGTGGCGCAGTGGGTACGTTTGCAAGAGCAATTGCGTGAAGAACACGATCGTTTTGTTGCCTTGGCGCGTTTGCGTCCCAACACGGGCATGAATCGAGTGATGACCGCGAGGCAAACGTCGTTACTTGACCAGTTTAGCGAAGACATCACCTTAGCTGCCCGCAATGGTTATGTTGCCCCAGTAGTTGGACGTGAAAAAGAGTTGACGGAAATCTTGCGTGTCATCGAAAGTGGTCGTCCTGGAGTCGTGTTGGTGGGTGAGCCGGGAACGGGCAAGACCGCTATTATCGAAGCCTTGGCACGTCGCATGGTTGAGGAGGACGTGCCCGCGTCGCTCTTTGATCATCGATTGGTCTCCGTGCATTTACCCGCTCTTCTGTCGGCGGGGGAATCCGGTAAGGCGTTGGAACGATTGCTTACGATGCTGCATGAAGCGGCGTTGAGCGGAAATATCGTGTTAGTTCTTGAAGGGATAGAGGCGCTTGTTGGTGGCGGCGGATCTGGCCTCATGGATCTTGCAGAGGCCTTCTCGAGTGAGCTAGACCGAGGACATTTTTTTGTGATTGCCACGACGACTCCAGAAGCTTGGACGGAACATCTTGAACGACGATCACTAGGCACAAAGCTGATCCGTGTGAACGTACTTGAACTCGACGAAGATGGCGTGCTTGAAGTGCTTATGGCAAAGAGCGGATTTATCGAGTACGAAACGCGCGTGTTTTTTTCTTACGCTGCATTGGAACGAGCCGTGAAGTTGGGCATTCGCTATCTCCACGATCGTCGTATGCCGGAAGCAGCGATTGAGATGATCCGTGAGGCGGCTATTTTGGCGCGCAACGAACGTGGAGAGCAGATTCTTGTGTCTGCTGAAGATGTGGCAAAGATTGTGCAATCAAAAACAAACATTCCTGTGGAAGCAATTTCGCAGGATGAAGTGCAGAAGCTGCTCAATTTGGAAGAGCGACTTCATAGGCATGTGATCGGTCAAGAAGATGCGGTGCAAGTAGTATCACAAGCGATGCGCCGAGCGCGAGCGGACGTGCGAGAGCACAAACGACCGATTGCTAATTTTTTGTTTCTTGGTCCAACGGGTGTAGGAAAAACTGAGCTCACGAAGGCGTTAGCGTTGGAATACTTTGGTCGAGACACGGCCATGGTGCGTCTTGACATGTCGGAGTATCAACATCCATCTTCTGTGACGCGCATCATCGGTGCACCATGTGACGAACGCGGCGGGTTGCTTACGGAGGCGGTGCGTAAGGAGCCATTTACGATCGTGCTTCTGGACGAACTTGAGAAGGCACATCCTGATATTCTCATGTTGTTTTTGCAGGTGATGGATGATGGACGTCTTACTGATGGTGTCGGTCGTACGATTGATTTTACGAATGCTGTGGTGATCGCGACGAGTAATGCGGGGACGAGTTTTATCCAAACACAGGTGAAAGCTGGTGCGACACTCGAACAGATAAAAACGGGATTACTAGAAACGGAACTCAAAGGCATCTTCCGTCCAGAGTTTCTTAATCGTTTTGATGGGGTCATCGTGTTTAAACCACTTACGTTCGAAGATGTGCGTAAGATCGCCGATCTGCTTTTATGCGGTATGGCGCGTCGTTTGGCGGAGAAGGGGATGGGCTTCCGTGCGGAACCTGCGGCGGTGGACGAGTTAGCGAAAGCGGGTTTTGATCCGCTCTATGGTGCACGTCCACTTCGTCGTGTGATTCAAGATCGTGTAGAAAATGCGCTTGCGGATGCGCTTTTGCGTAAGGATATCGGGCGTCGCGATACGATCGTGGTGCATCCTGGAGCAAAATTGGAGATCGAACGCGGAACGTTTTCCCCTGCATAAGTTATGTTTTTAGTTTTGGGCACGGCACTCATGGCTTGGGTAGCCTCATGGGGAACGCGCTGGTTGGCAGTGGTTACGGACACTACTGATGCGGCTCGGGGAGGACGAAAAATCCACAGTCAAACCACGCCGCTTTTAGGCGGATTAGGCATAGGCTTGACCATACTCATAAGCATGGTGATAGCCACTGCCACTGGGCTGCTACCCATGCAGGGTCCGTTAAGTATGCGTCTGGGAGGGTTTTTTGTGGGTGTGCTCATCCTTTTATTTGGGGGAGTGTTAGATGATGTCTATGACATTCCGCCTTATTTACAGATACTTTTTCCAGTCACAGCCACTCTCGTCGTGATGGGTACAGGTACGAGTATTTTAGAAATCTCTAACTTGGGTGGCGCGGGCGTGTGGAAGCTAGACTATTGGCAGCGGTCAATCTCTATATTCGGTTGGTTGCATACGCTGCGGCTGCCAGCTGATCTGCTCACGTTCGCTTGGATGCTCGGTGTAACTTACGCCACCAAAAGCATGGATGGTCTAGATGGCTTAGTAACTGGTCAAACGCTGATAGGTGCTGCCTTGATCGCTTTGCTCGCGGCTAGTCCGGCTTTTTATCAGCCAGCCATCCTCGTCTTATCTTTGATTGTATTCGCGGCTTTTCTGGGATTTTTACCGTGGAACTTGCATCCAGCTCGTCAATTTTTGGGTGAATCAGGCAGTACGCTGGCTGGTTTTAGTTTGGGTTTCCTGGCAATAGTTTCGGGTGCTAAAGTCGCCACGGCGTTTATGGCGTTAGGTATTCCGCTAGTAGATTTCATGTTGGTGGTTCTACTGCGTTTGCGTTCGCATCGCTCGCCTTTCGAGGGTGATGACTCGCATTTGCACTTTCGTCTCTTGCGTTTAGGTTTTTCTCAACGCCAAGTAGCGGCGTTTTTTTGGATGTTGGCGCTGGTGTTTGGACTCACAGCTTTTGGCTTACAAACTCGGGGCAAAACCTTGCTAGTGATCAGTCTAAGCTGCGTCACCCTGCTTATCTCATTAAGGGCGGCCGCACAAAAAAACCTAGCTTTGAGTTGGCGACGGCGCGTGTTTTTTGGAGCTTCGATCGTCACCCTCATGGTGGTGACGTGGTCGTTGCTTGGATTATGGCGAGTGCATAGACAGCCGCCGTTGCTTAGACAGATAACGCTGCATGATCATCGGCTTTGGCTCGAACTAGCTACGACCGATAGCCAGCGTATGCAGGGTTTAAGCGAACGAGCTTCCATGCCGCTTGATCAAGGTATGCTGTTCGTGTTTGCGAAAAAAGATAGCTATGCTTTCTGGATGCCAAACATGCAGTTTGATCTGGATATTGTATGGTTGAATGGCGATAGGGTGGTGGATAGAGCTCGTTTACTAGCCCCGCAAGCTAATGAAAAACCAGCCCAATACACGCCGCATGAACCAGCCGATCGAGTTTTGGAGGTCAGGGCTGGGCAAGCGGATGTTTACGGTTTGCAGCTGGGTGCACGCGTGCCAGAACTAGTCATTGGCAGGAGTCTTGAGTAGGCGGGAGCATGAGCGTCGACGTACTATACTCCGTTCTACGAAACGCCATCTTTTGTCAAGTCCAGTGTAGACGCGGGATGGGTCATTGACAAGTCACTAACTTTTCCATATTCTTAGGCTACATTTTTAGCGTATCTATATGATTGCTGTGATTCAAACGGGGGGTAAACAATATATCGTCAAAGCTGGTGATGTGGTCAAAATTGAGAAACTTGAGGCTCTAGTTGGTGCTAGCGTGCCTTTTGAAACGTTGCTCACGGCTGAAGGCGAGCAAGTGACGCTAGGCACGCCATCGCTCGGACAAAAAGTCTCGGGCGAGGTTATCGAGCAAGGTCGTGATCCCAAAATTCAAGTGGTCAAATACAAAGCTAAATCCCGTTACACCCGTCGGACAGGGCATCGTCAGTGTTTTACCAAGGTCAAGATAACCAGCGTTGCGTAAACAACCCCGCCCTTCGCGAAGGGCGGGGTTGTTTTGTTGATGCAGTGCTTTTATGAGATAATAAAATTATCTTATGCCTGCTTTTGAACAACTGACATCCTTTTCTCCTTCTGCTTTGCCCATTTCAGACAGGCGGCGTGCTAGCTCTTCCACGGAGGCGTGGCTGCAACAGATAGAAGATGTGTTCACCGATACAGAACGGGCTTGTGTGGATGAATTTTTTGACAAATGCGTGTTTGCAGATGACGGGTCATTAAAGGAGGAAGAGGAAATCATGGGGGCTATTTTTTGTTTACGTGATGATCGTGAAATGGCGCGCATAGAAAAAAGATTGGAGGCGATCATCCATTTTCGCTTGCGTGATTATCTAGCTACACGAGCAGACGTGCTGTTTTCTCCTCTGCGGCAACACGCAAAGCGACAAGTATCGGGTGTTTTTGAAATACCTGTCAAAGCGGTTACACCAGTTACGACTATTCTGAGCAAACCACATGTACTATCTAAAGACATTCAACCAAGAACTGCATTCGAGCATGAATCTATTTCGCCGATGAACCTAGAGGCTTTGTTGTCTAAACGAGTGATCGGTCGACTAGATCGACCGACG
>CAZDER010000052.1:0-5289 GCA_964504505.1 uncultured Gammaproteobacteria bacterium
ACTCGTGCCACCTCCCCTTATCTTAAGTGGAGGATCAACTCTCCTCCCGAACGCGACTCCCTTTTAGAGCGTCTCTCCCCTTAAAATAAGGGGAGATGCCGAAGGCAGAGGGGATATCCCCGCCGACGTTTAATGGTCATTTAGAAGATGGTATAACGTCGTTTCTCGCTTATAGTCTTCCTCATCTTACACAAATACCCAACCCCTCGAAAGGGGCTGGGTATTTGTGATTGGCTTCGAACTTAAGCGGCCTTCTTTTCCTTTTCTATCTTCGCTTTTCGGCGTTTGGAGACGGAGTTTTTGTGGCATTTTTCTCCCGTCACGAGTTTTTGGTCAATGAGAATGTTCCAAACTGTTTCGGAGCATTGTGCGCCTTTTGAGAGCCAGTACTTGACGCGCTCTGCCTCGATCTTGCACTGGGCAGGATCGTTGAACGGGTTATAGGTTCCCAAGATTTCCAAAGCTTTGCCCCATGGATCACGCGCCTTTTCGGACACGATGAAACGATATTGGGGTTGCTTGGTCTTGCCGACACGGGTGAGGCGGATGGTTAACATGGCGAAATGTTAGTGGAAAGAGCGGAAGTCGTCAAGCGTTCGCACAGACATTCGTGTAGCACCCAGGCTGTTTGCTCAACAGTTGCATCGATGTAATAATAAAAACTAAATATGAATGCACCTAATCAACGCGAATATACGCCACAGTATGGGGTTCCGCCTAAGTCAGAACTAGACGAAATGCCGTTATTGCCGCCCGAAGCCTATAAAAAAGCCGCCGCCTTTTTGGATAATCCTCTCAACAACGTTGATATGAGAGCTTTTACGTCTCTTTTTCATGTCGACGCTATTGCCGCCGATGAGAGGCGCGTGATGCACAAGAAAAGCGAGATACGCACGCAAGAATCATTTGAGCAGCGTGCCATAGCGCGCTATGCGGGCGTGCTTGAGGCATTTTTTATCCTGCAAGCGGGCAGGTGGTTTGGTAAAAAGATGAGGTTGGGCAAAGCCTCTGAATATGACGATTTGTTCAATGGCGACGATTGTAACGTCGAGCTCTTGTCGGACACAGGCATTGTTCACATGGCTCTGGATGTAACCTCGTCCGAAAAAAGCATTATGGATAAGCTAAATGGCATTAAATACTCAATCGATACTGGGAAATTGACGGAGATCCGCTATTTTCAGTCGCCATCTGACGAGGAAGATTGCCGTAGCCTAGTTTATGTACCAAAATGCCTCGTTGCCATTGACAGAAAAATGATGCCAGCACTCGCAGCAGCATGGATACAACCTGGCAATGTACTCGTTAACCATCCGCTACAGTGCCAGATACTTGAACAATTAGAGTTGCAATTAATGGCTTTTGTCGAATACGCCGCCAGTCGATCGTGTTCAAGAAATGTGCTTGCTCCGCTTAAACAAGTCTTGGGGTGCGTGCGAGCGATGAAACTTGATAAACAAAAATCACCTTTAACTAATCATTTCAACTCTATCCAAAACGATCCCATGCTCAAGCTCCTAAAGACCAATCTTGCCAACTTGTTTACTGTACAAACGTACCAACAGGCTGCTTAAAACGTGTTTATTTTTTAGTTATTTTCTATGTCAAACCAGTCTTCTCCAGAAGCTGTGCCAGCCTCACCTACGCCAATCACGACTACCAACGAGCAGTACCTGCGCCTGCGTGGGCTTGCGCGTCACGGAGGTGAGCGTGCAAAAACTCCAGCGTTAGCTGATTTGAATGCCACTCGTGCCAAAGCTCGCGCAGCTATCAACGCACGAAACAAAAGCGTGGAGGTGCCTCCCGCGGCCGTTTTTGGGAAGAGTGAGGTTGAACTTAAGTCAGCCCTTGCTCGCGAGATCGAAACAGCACAGCAAGGATTGACTGCACAAGAGATCAAACAGCATGAGCAACGCGGTATGAACCGTATGCTTAGTTATACCCGTCGTCGTGCGCAGCTTGTGCGTGCGGAACAGGCTTTGGAAGCAGTGATTGATGAGTTCATTCGTAACTTGTATGCCGCGCACGCCGAGGAAGATCCAGCCATCTGGCTAGAACTAGACGAGATAAAACAGGAAATTGATCAAACGAAGAAACTCCTGTACGTCGAAGCTCGAACCACGCCAGAAGCGTTTTTGACCGATGGTTTACTCCGTTTGCGTGCCTACAAAAAACAGTTTAAGGACGACGGCATTATCATGACACCAGAGCTAGCCGATCGGTTGCCGCAGATTACGCATGATGCACGCCGCAAACTGGAAGGTACTAATGGCGTACTTACGCTATTAGGACCAACTGGATCTGGCAAAACGGTGCTCGCAAAAATGCTGGGCAAAGAACTTAGCCCTGATGGTCAATATGAATTTGTGAGTGCACACACGCGCATGGGACCAGAAGACTTGCTCATGCGCCTCGGCATTACGATTGACGAAACCAAGCCCGAAGAAGTACCTGCACGTATCAAACAAGCCATCGCCAATTTTCATGCACAAAATCCGAACATCGCCCCAGAAGAATCGCGCACATACGAGGAACAAATCGAGGCCACGGTTCGTGCCCAGGCTGGTCAGCGCGTCATGAAGACGCAGATAGTACTTGAAGCCGTCATGCGTGCGGCAAAAAACGGTACTAAAGTTATCATCGACGAGTTCAACTATCTTCCACCAGAAACGCTAGCGAGTCTGAACAATATACTGGCTACGGCTAAAGGTTCGCACGTGAGCGTCACCGTAGGCGATAAAGTCGTGTCCGAAGTCGTTGCAGCAGGGTTTGGGGTGATTTTTACAGGTAATGTTGGTAAGGAATATATCAAGCGGCAACAGTTAGATGTCGCCTTTATCAATCGTATTTTAAATGGCATCGTGGAATACGGACATCCTCCGCAAGAGCTTAACGCCTCGCTTCACGACAGCGTTAGGGACGAACAGAAGATACGCGAAAACGTACCACCAAAATCGCGTGATCTATTTGTCGCTGGACTCACACAACTAAGCGATGAAAAAGGTAATCTAAAAGCTCCCGCCGATGCACTTGAACAAATCTGGGATCTTACACGCACCTTTTCTATTCTTCAGCACGTATCCGCTGGTGAAAACTTTCGTAAGCTTGGATTGAGCTCTGCGTCTACACAAGCTGTTTCCGAATTCAACTTCAAACACATTTTTCTCTCATTCCGTAACTTAAATGTCATTGTACGGGAATGGAAACTAGACGGTTACACCAAGCCGCTAGACTGGTATATCTATAACAACCTTATCCGCCCAGCCGCTATCATCGCTCCCACCGAAGCCGCGCAAATCTTGACCGTCTTCAAAACGTGGGGTGGGTTTTTCAAGGCTCCAGAATGGCAAAACATCACAGTGGATCCAGCTGCTTGGAAAATGGCAGGAGATAGTCCTAAGCCTAATGCATGGGAAAAGACCAAGGTGCCACTCAAATTCTTCTTGCCATCCGAAGTGGTTGAGGCTGCCTTTGGCAATAAAATGCCACAACCAGTGGATGAACCAGCCGAGCAAGTTGCTAACCGCGAGGATGAGTTAGCGGAAATGCAAGCAACACTTGAAGCGATGGCTAAAGATTGTGAATCTTTCTCATATCTAGAGCAGCTATGTTCAGGCGATACAGACTAAACGTATGCCACAACCCTCCGAGCAGCCTCCCTTTCCCGTGGAACCAAAGCAGCCGTTGAGTCCAGAACTACAGCGTCGGTATCAGGAATATGCTGCTCTAGGTTCGTTAATTTTGGGTGGTTCTGGTTTTTCCGTCCGTTTTTCCGATTCGGTTAAAACATTCTTCTTTTCACCGACCGACTGCACCATTCTCATTAATCCGAAGTTTATTGAACGCCGCAAACCGAAAGAAATGGAACAGCGTTACTTGTTTGGTCACGAGATTTGTCATTTTGTACAGCTCCTCGATGATCCAAATGGGTTTATGGGTACCTTTCTGACCGCAGAAAAAAAAGGCAAAGAAGCACCGCCGCAGATAGCTCAAGCCGTGCGCAAGGCGTGGAATAGTTACTTCAACATCTTCATGGATATCCATGATAACGCCATCAACGAGCAGCGTACGCCAGCTTTTCAGGGAAAGGAGAGGAACCCGCGGCCAGAGCTGTACTCATGGTTCGTTTCAGCTGATCTTCAGGGTGAACCATTAAACGTCCAGTTTACATTTGCAGTGTTAAAACACGTTATGGATCCGTTGCATCCGCCTAGCGTAGATGAACCAGTACGTGCCGTACTTGAAAGACCGTTCGAGTATCTGGGAGAGCCTTATGTCTCGCTCTACGACTATGCCCAAAAGCAACTTTTCGATGGTACGCTTCCTTTTAAGCGGTTCCTTTATCGGCTTTCGACCGTGATCCAGCCGTTGTTTGAAAAGCTTATCGCGCAGGATATTGCTAGGGGTAAAGTTACTTCTGGTCGTGGCACGCCTGATCTGAACGGAGACGGATTGAGTGAAGAAGACTACGGTAAGATTGCAGAAGGCGTGAAACGTTCACGTGAAACAGCTAGCGATAAGGCTGGGCGCTCTGCCAGCGAGGGGTTTAAGGCGTCAAAAGCAGACCAGTTTACCCCGCTAGAAATACAGAATATGCAGGAAATCATGCAAGCGTCTGAAGCTGTTTTTCAACAACTGACTGATGCTTGGAAAACGTTCATCCAGCTCGTTCAATCTTTTGAGGTAGAAAGGCAAACAGGCTTTTCGAGTGGTGATGTCGACGTTCCAGCACTTGTTGACTCCAATAAACTGCTCACAGGTGGCAACGGTCGCGACCGTTTCTACACGCGCAAGGTCGAACACGTAGTGGAAACGCGCCAACCAAAAAAGCTCTATCTCATTTTGTCGCTCGATTTGTCGGGGAGCATGGATGATGAAAAACGACGCGCTGTGCAAGAGGTAGCCTACACGTTGTCGCAAACATTGCTAAATTGCGCGCGTGGCTCAAACGCCGGAGAGGAAGATGAAGCAAATCACATGCAGGTAGGCATTCAGTTTGAAGCCTTTGGATCTTCCACGGTCGCACTTCTTCCGCCTGTAGGCAACGAGGTCGTAACAGGTGTTCTTGATGATGAGCAGCCAGAGAACACTAATAACCGTATATGGCGTGCAGTTCTTCAAATCAAATCTACTGACCTTGGTGGAACCGACGATGCGGCTTCACTCCGTCGTATTCGCGATTTTATCATGAAGCCCAGCATCCTCGAAGAACTTAAAACTGGCGTTGCCGAAGCTGTGGTTATCGAAATCACAGACGGCGACACTAGTACTGAATTAGAATCACAACAG
>CAZDER010000053.1:0-5169 GCA_964504505.1 uncultured Gammaproteobacteria bacterium
TGCATACGGGTCAACACTATACGGCCGAGATGGATGAGATATTCTTTCAAGAATTAAACTTACCGGCACCTATCGCTCATGTTCACGTTGGTTCGCACACTCCGGCTCGACAAATAGGTATCATGATCCAACGCTTAGAAGAAGTGCTGCAAGAGCTCAAGCCTCGCACTATCCTGGTGGAAGGAGACACTAACTCCGTCTTGGCGGGGGCACTTACGGCACACAAAATGGGTCTGCCGATTGCGCATCTTGAGGCTGGTTTGCGCAGCGATGATTGGTCGATGCCAGAGGAGGCGAATAGGATTTTGGCGGATCGTTTGTCTAAGTGGTTGTTTTGCCCTACCGAGGTTCAGCGCGAGCGATTGCGTCAAGAGGGGATTGTGCATAACGATGTGCACGTGGTTGGCAACACTATCGTGGATGCCGCGCTTCACTATTCTAAAGTGGCGTATGAAAAAAGCGATATTGCCGAACGTCTTGGGATTGCCAACCGTCCATACGTGCTTTTGACGATGCATCGTCCCAGTAATGTAGATGATACGGAGCGTTTACAGGCGTGGATAACTTCGATTACCGAAGCGAGTCGTGCTTTGAACCTTCGTGTTGTCTTTCCGATCCATCCTCGTACGAAGGTTCAACTAGATCAAGCAAAGATAAAGATAGATGAAGATGTTTTTCATGCCATCGAGCCGGTCGGTTATCTAGATCTTTTACGTTTGCAAGCCTCGGCCGAGCTTGTGCTCACCGATTCGGGTGGCGTCCAAGAAGAAGCCTGTATTTTACGTGTGCCTTGCATCACGCTGCGTGCCAACACCGAGCGACCAGAAACCGTTCATGTAGGTGCTAACGTGCTGCATAATCATCCAGATAAAGATGCGCTTGAAGTGGTGATGCGGGCGGCGATAGGCAGGCCTCGGCAATGGCACAATCCATTTGGAGATGGCAAAACAGGGGAGCGGGTGATGGATATTTTACAGAAAGAGTAAGCGTGATACAGTCTTTTGCGTATGAATGTACTCGTGATTGGGGCGGGATATTGGGGGCCGAATGTGGTGCGCAATCTCACCCGTTTTTCCGAAGTAGAACGGATTGGGATTTTCGATCTAGATCAGACCAAAGCCCAAGCCGTGGCGTGCCAGTTTCCTCGAACGCGTGTCGAGACGAGTTTAGCGGGTGCGCTCACGGCTGGATATCAGGCGGCGATCATCGTTACACCTGTGTTCACACATGCCGATTTAGGGCGCCAAGCCTTGGAAGCAGGGCTCCACGTCCTGATCGAAAAGCCCATGACACATACAGTTGTCGAGGCACAGATGTTGATCGATCTTGCGAAAGAACGCGACTTGCGTCTTATGGCCGGTCACGTGTTTCACTACAAGCCAGCGGTGCGAACGATGGTTGAAATGATCAAACGTGGTGACATCGGCGACATCCGCTATGTGGATTCCGTCCGAGTGAACCTTGGTTTGTTTCGTCACGATGTAAACGTACTTTGGGATCTTGCTCCCCACGATCTCTCAATCTTTGAAGCGATTTTTGGAGGCAAGCAGCCAGAGAGAGTTTTGGCACACGGAGCTCAACACGTCGCGCACCCATCTCGACGACAAGAGACCATGGTTTATATGACGCTCGATTATGGCAACGATGTGCTGGCGCATCTACACGTCAATTGGTTTTCGCCGCTTAAGCAACGTCAAATGGTGGTGGCAGGCAGCAAAAAGATGATTGTCTACGATGATATCAACACCAACGAGCCGCTGCGGATCTACGATTGCGGAACGTATGATCCCAAACTTGATACACCGATGTATCCACAAATTCGTGCCGGAGATGTGCACGTCCCTTATGTGCAGCAACAAGAGCCGTTGTATCTAGAGGTGCAAGAGTTTTTGTCAGCAATTCGCGAAGGCCGCGCGCCAGAAACGGATGGAGAGGCTGGGTTGCGGGTGGTGCGGATGCTTGAAGCGGGGATGGAATCGCTAAGCCAAGGAGGTCGTCTTATTTCTTTAACGTAAGTGTATGTTAAGAGATGTTATTCTAGGAAAACAGGTTCGTATTGCTCCCTACGCGAACGTCTACGGATGTGAAATCGGCCATGAAGTTGGGATTGGTCCGTTTGTAGAAATACAAAAAGGGGTCGTGATTGGCGCGCGCTGCAAGATTTCCTCGCATAGTTTTTTGTGCGAAGGGGTGACGTTGGAAGATGGGGTATTCATTGGGCACGGCGTGATGTTTACCAATGATCGCTTTCCGCGAGCGGCAAACGCCGACGGGACTAAGAAGACGGAAGCGGATTGGAAGTTAGAACGCACACTTGTTCGCAAAGGAGCGAGCATTGGTTCGGGAGCCACTATTTTGCCTGGGATAGAAATTGGAGAAGGATCGCTAGTGGCAGCAGGTGCGGTGGTAACGAAGTCTGTTCCAGCTCGCACTCTGGTGGCAGGAAGTCCTGCTCACGTTGTACGCGAACTTGGTCTAAACGAATAACTATGGCTGTTCCCTTTGTTGATATCACACGTGAGATTAAGCTGGATTTGCCTGCTTATGAAGCGGCAGCGCGGCGTATTTTTTTAAGCGGAGTATTTATCTTAGGACCAGAGGTCACGCAGTTCGAGCGCGATTTTGCTCATGCATTGCAGGCTAAACACGTGATCGCCATGAGCAATGGCACGCTCGCTTTATACGCGGCACTTTTAGCCTTAAATATTGGTCAAGGCGATGAGGTGATTGTACCGACGAATTCATTTATTGCTACTGCCGAAGCAGTGATAATGGCGGGAGCGCGTCCTGTCTTTTGCGACGTTGATTCGGTAACGCATCATCTCTCTTTGACACACGCAGAGAGTCTTTGCACTAAAAACACGAAGGCCATCATTCCTGTCCATCTGTATGGACGTATGGTGGAAATGGAGCCGTTGCAAGAGTTCGCAGCTCGAAAGAGTCTGCGTGTTGTAGAAGACGCCTGTCAGGCACACGGAGCATCTATTCAGGGAAAATATGCTGGAACGATAGGAGATGCGGGCTGTTTTAGTTTTTATCCAACCAAGAACTTGGGGGCATTGGGTGAAGGTGGAGCGATCGTAACGAATAGTGATGAGCTCGCGGAACGGATACACGGCATCCGTGCGCACGGGGCAGTACATGACAAGTATCGTCACGAGTTTTTTGGATCAAACTTACGCATGGAAGCCTTGCAGGGAGCGTTTTTGAGTATTAAGCTCAAGCGTCTCCAAGCAGGTAATCAACGCCGACAAGAGATCACCGAAAAGTACAGACAAGGATTGCAGGGATTGCCTATCATTCTTCTGCCTGCGCTCCCGCAAGATCAGCATGTGTATCATCTTTTCGTAATTAGTGTGTCGGATCGCACAGCTCTGCAAGCTGGTTTAGAGGCTCGAGGGATTCACACCGCTGTTCATTATCCAATCCCGATCCATTTACAGCCTGCCATGCAGTCATACAGCACTGGAGCTGGTTCGTGTCCTGAAGCCGAGATGCTAGCTGAGCGGATTTTGTCTTTACCGATGTTTCCAACGATGACGGATGACGAAGTGGATGAAGTGATTCAAGCCGTACAAGACCACTATCGTGTATGAAGATTCCTTGCTCCGTTCCTATCTTGACGCTCAACTCACGAGAGAAGCTCACGCGCACGTTACCAGCACTCGCAGAAATATTTGAAGATGTTTTTATCGTAGATGGAAACAGCACGGATGGAACGCAGGAGTACGCACGATCGTTGGGCGTTCGGGTAGAAAAGCAATTTGAGACAAATGAACCAAACCAACGTATCACGGATTTTCCTAAAACACGTATGGTTTCGTGGGAGAAATCTCGTCATGATTGGTTGCTCGTGTTAGATGCTGATGAAATACTTACGCCTGAATGTGTAGCGATGATCCGTACCGTAGTAGCTCAGAATAAGCGCGATGAAGTGCATTGGGTGAAACGCTGTCCAGTGTTAGCTGATGGGCAAATCATTCGTAATTGTCCTTTTTATGGTGCTCATTATTTTCGTCTATTCGCGCGATCAAGAGGTATCCGCATCGCCGAAAGGTTGATACATGAAAAGTTCTTGGCACCTGATGGTCTCAAGCATGTCTATCATGAGGTCGTTATCCTTTGTCCCGAGCCTTCGCCCGTCGCTCTCGCTGAACGTTCCAAGCACTATGTGACTTTGGATTGGAAAGCCATGACCAACAAGAGCGTCCATTATCTTATGCGTTGGATCGTATGGTATAATGTTAGGAGTCTTTTTGGTCAGCTCCTGCGCGTCGTTAGAAGTGACTTTCTAGGAAGGATGCGAGGAGAGCCAGTATTACCGTGGGCGTATAATAAGGTGTTCTTGAGCTATAGTTGGTGGACGATGCGAGAAGGTATACGCGCCTGGATGCGGCTTCGCTATGCAGATATATAAATATCATGATCTATGGAAGATTTACATGAACGATTAGCCAAAACGGTTGCCCGCATTCGAGCCCAATCATCTTTTTCGGTGGAGGAAACGGAGCGCATCATACGGAAGTATTTTACCAAAATTCCAAAAATCTCCCGTTTTTTAGTCCCCGCCTATCAACTTGACCAAAAACGGGTTCTGGAGATCGGTGGCTCCTATGGCCATACGCTATTTTTTTGGGGTCCGAATTCTGCTGCCATTGAAGCTTCGACAAAGTGCGTTGAGTTTATGCGTGCCTTGGGCGTGAAGGTGTACGAGCTAAATGTGGAAGATGACACGGAGGCGATTGATGAACCGTTCGATGTTATCTTCACAAATAATCTGTTTGAGCATTTAATTTCACCCCATCTATTTTTGGCACGCATACATAGCATCTTACGTCCCGATGGGTTGCTGGTGGTTGGCCATCCCCTGGTTCCTCATGGCTCGACTGCATGGCTGTGGAAGCTCATTGGATATCGTGGATGGTTGGCGGATGAGCATGTGAATTTTTTTACCCCGGAAACCGCACGTTTAACCTTGGAGCGAGGTGGATATGAGGTATTAGATCAGTGGTGTCCGGTCATCCCCCTTAGATGGAGATGGCTTCACCGGCTCCTCCTTCCGTTTACTGTGCAAGTGGTCAGCGTGTGTCGACGGATCGAAGACTATAAATATGCGGCATTAACGCTTTAATTTGGTTGGTAATTTAGGTCGACATTTCACCATTGGAT
>CAZDER010000054.1:0-5072 GCA_964504505.1 uncultured Gammaproteobacteria bacterium
CTCAATCAGTTGATCGAAGATCGTTTGCGTCTCTGGTTCGGCATCAGGATTATGCGAGAAAAAGTAGATGGTCAAGGTGATCAATCCAGCCGACGAATCAGCAACATTGGGCGCACCTATGTAGATATTGTCGCCGTCGCGTACTGCCTCGTAACCATCCACGCTGGCAGAAGCTGGCGCACCAGCAAAACCTTGCGCCGCATACCAAGCACGTGGCGATAGATGCAGCGGGTTCGCAAAAATGCGGATGCCGATGGCGTCTTTACGCAAAGCCGCATCAATCCCCTCGCCCTCAAATGTCAAAAGATATTGACGCACAAGACCGCGCGAAGTGTTCACGAGTGCATCGGCAGAACCTGCGGCAGGCAGTGGCGTTGGTCGCAGGGTGAGCGAGGGCAGATCATCCGTGGATGAAGCATTCTGCCCAGCGTCCATGCAGTAATTGGTGGCAAAGTTGTAATATGGACCAGTGGCGAAAGGAGTACCTGTGAGCAGGCTCGGCATGCCGCGAGGATTAGAGTCGCTAAAGAGAACTGCCTGACGATAGCGAGGATCAGTAAACGGCCAAGGTCTTTCGCATAAAGATACAGTGGCGATATGCGAGGTTTCGAGCGTTCGCCCCACCGTCGAAGGCACACCGGCAGCATCAACATCGTGGCGAGTGATGCGAATACCTGCAAAAATCATGGAGGAACCGTTGCGATTATGCGCTCGCACCGTCGAAGTTGAGGCGCGTTGTGAAAGTTGCTCGGCAGCAGTCATGGTGGCGATGGCATCGGTCGTCAAAATCGGCGTCCGCGACGAGAGCCACGGCTGCCACACCCAAGCGTACTCTGCAACCGAAGAAATCGGCACGACTAACCGCACCGCGCTGCTCTCTTCGCCCCCTGAAGGGGTAGTTACGTCCTGCGTTGCCATGACAGAACCGACATAAGCATGAAACTCGGTTGGTGTTTGAAATAGGAACGGACGGACTGGATCGGTATCGCGCATCAAAATGTCAGTCGCCAAACAAATGCGTGCACCCGTGGTAAATAACCAATTACTATCGTCACTCGCCATCAGCACGCCGCGCGCATTGCGCACGCCTCGGCGGTCTTGGTCAGTTAAGTTATTATCTCCGCGGATAATGATGCGGTATTGAGTAGTAGACTTGAGTGCGTGAGTTAAATTGAAAACTGCGCGCGTGACTTCATGACCAGCGTAAGTAGCTGATTCCGTACTAATTGTACCAACTACGCCGCCGACACAAGTACGCGGATACGCTCCGCCTAAAAGCGTCGTACCACTAGAACATGTCGTCACCCCCGTCGCCATTTCTTCCCCAATCACCACGTTCTCGTTAAGAAAAGCTTGGTCCATGACTTGATTGAAGCTAAAAGATATCTCTGTGTTGCGGCAAACATTAGTCGCGGCTGGCAACGGAAAACGAACATTTGTGATGATGGGACGCTCCATGCAGCAGCCGCTGGTTGTAAGTCCATGCGAAGCCAGCGTGCGCCCCTCGCCAAGGCATTCGTTTTCACGCGTAAAGCCACATTGCAAGCCGTGGCTAGCTGAACCAACTTTGGTGCGATAAGTAGCGTTGAGCTGGCTCGACATGCGCCCAGTCGTAGGATCAGGCTCATGCGTACCCACGATTTCCGATATTTGACGGCCACCAACCACCGCACCGCCGGTTGGTGCATCGCATTGTTCGCCGATGCCGACCAGCGTATCGCCACAAATAGACGGGGTCGGCAGATAACCGATAGATGATCCCTGTTTCAAGCAACGCGTGGAGCAGCCAGGCGTACCATCGCAATCCTCGCCTTGGTCAAGTGTACGATTGCCACAACAATTTGCCTGTGGAGCAGGAGCTGGTTGACAAGCATCCGTACCTGTATTGAGACAAGTTGTAGTATCACACCGAGCTGGCCAAGTATTACCATATTTTTCACATGATTCACCCGGTTCAAGTGGCAGACCATTACCGCACATCGCTACAACCGTGTGCGAGCCTTCGTGTAAACAATCCGAGCTGCAACCATCGCCGTCATCCATATTGACGTCATCGCAAGCCTCGCCTAAACCAAGAGGACCACCGCTACCACAGATACTGGGTGACACGCCTGGCGCAGCAACCACAGACGAAGACCCCATGAACAGACAACGATCGGAGCAGCCTTGCCTTGGACCAGTTAGTGGACCTGGATCGCACTGCTCGCCAAGGTCAATGCGTCCGTTACCACAAGTGCCACCTTCGACGCCCGCCCATAAACAATTTGCTCCGCAGGCACCGCCACGTACGCCATTCAGACTGCTGCCAAGGTCGCACTCTTCTCCGCCTTCCGAACCTGGCACTAAAAGTTGGCAACCTCCAACTCCCGAGCTTGACCCAGTAGGACACGTTCTAGCATCAGTCGTTTCGACGATGCGATTTCCACAACTGGCGATCCGACCATACACACCTTCAGACCCCAAGTTGAGACACCGACCGCTGCAATTAGGCGATAAGACTGGCACAGTGCTGATCAAACCGTTGCCTTGAATGCTTTGACCGTTGACGAACTTGGACACCGTGGCTTCGGATGAGCGCCAAGCATAAGGATCGGTACTCATCAGATACTGCTCTCCACAAGCTTCGGAGACGCTGACTGGCGTAGCCGAGAATAATTGCCGAGCCGCCACGGCTGTTTCGACTTTTTCGAGCGGCAGCACATCTACGCGCGTGATATCACACATCCCAAAGTTAGTGGTTTTGACACGAAACCGCCAAGTGAAACCGCGCGGATTGCTGTTTTCAGGAGCGGTGGGAGGAGTAGTGATGAGGGGAAGTCCGGCACGAGAACGAAAACCAACGCACACAGGTAAAAGCGGGCTTCTCGTTGCAGCAGCCAGGTCTCGTATGTCTCTACAATCACGCGCATCGGCCTTTAAGATAACTTTATAAAATGCGCCAGGCACTAGCAAGGAATGATTTAAACTGTCTCTAGGTTCAATGCGTAAACTGCGGAAAGGCAAACCTGACCGCCCAGAGGACCCGTCCCAAGGAATAGTGCTAACCGAGCCTGCAAGCAGCGGTAACGGCGTCTGCGGAGAAAACTCGCGACAATTTTCATTGGTACAGCGATAGAGCAGAACTTGAGAAACGTCAACGTAAGCTGGATCCATGGGCACGTTAAACTCCGCCCAAAGCATGGCATCGCTACAGGCTTCGTTGCAGTTTGGTCCAAAACGAATGACGCGCGGTGGAACAGGCTGGATGATAAGCCTAGCCCTGCCTGATACCGCCGGTTGCGTACTTGGAGCAGGATTACGCGCCGCCGCATTAACAAACACAGGATTGTCTGGCAAAGCTTCGGCAGTCGCGGTTACACGTTGAATCCATGGACATTGTCCGCTCCCATCAACACAAACATCGCCAAGATAAGGGCTAAGCGTGGCGCGCGTGTCTGGCGTAGTCCCGAAGATGGAATTGTACCAATTCCACGAAAGACCACGCGGATTGATTTGGATACACGCATTCTCCGCTCCCGCCGCCCGCACATTTCCAACATACGGTTCTTTGATCTCATCGGTGCTGACCATTGTCCACGGATTAGGTGTGACGCTCACTGCGCCAATAGCGCAGTGCTCGGTTGAAGCACGGGTTTGAAAACGAAAACAATAACCATTGCCCGTGCCGCAACGCTCCAACGGACGCATAGCTACGTTGCCAATCGAAGTTACACCCGTAGTAAGCGTGATGTCATAGGTAGTGCTTGGCCGCCAGTCATGACTGGTAGCCGCCTCACCCGTAGGTGAAAACGTGACCATGGTGCGGCTAGAACCGACTCTACCGTCAGCATCGGTGATGGTAAAACTCCCAGCCACAGGTACTTTTGTAGTGCAAGGATTCTCGCCTGTAGCCGTACAGCGGCTGACAAGTACGGTACGGCTCGTCAATGAGCTCCTCAATATCCCTACATTAAAACGCATGACGATTTCGGCATTGACGCACACTGCAGTGCCACCGCTACGAGTACTCCATGGACTCGGCGAAGGTGGTAAGCTAGGCGGAGTGAGCGAAGGCGTGCATTCCTCCAACACCTGCGGATACATCGGCAGTTGACCGGTAGACATCTCCCAACCATACATAGTGTTAGCCACCACTGCGCTGCACAAACCAGCCACCGAGCAGGCACCTGAATCAGGACAGCAACGTTGCGCTCCACAGAAGTCTGCCGGACTGCTCCTGCAATCACCCACCGCAAAACGCACACCATTTGAGTTAGTTGCACCAACGGCAATGCGGACGGGACCAGTGTTGGCACCTGTCGGCACGCTGGCGGCAATCGTAGTATCTGTCCAACCTGATACGGCTAAAACAGGCACTGACACGCGTGTTGCAGGTACTGAACCATGGAAGGTGAGCGTGCCCGTATCGCGATTACCTAAACGCTCGCCTGTTAAAGTCACAGCCGTGCCTATAGGTCCAGCACTGGGTGAGATAGCGCAAATACCCGGTGACGGTGGATCAGTGTTGATTGTAAAACTTAGTGAACCGCTATCTCGACCATCAATTTGACGATGCACATAAACCTCATAACGCCTTGCTTCAATAGGTGAACTCACCAAGCCTCTTAGGATAGTAGTCGGCGCTTTGATCGTGATACTGGTATCGCTCCAAGAGCTATCGCGACAAGCAGCTGGGAGTTCTCCAAAAGCACGATAACCACCCGAATCGCCACGAAAGATCACTTGACCAGTAACTGTCCCAAAACCACGTCCTGTTAACGTGATATACTCACCAATTGGACCAGCACTTGGATCAATAAGATTAAGCACTGGAGCAGTGAGAGGATTATAGACAAAACCAAAAGCTACAGCGTTAGACACGCAATGCCCAGCTGGATCGCTACTAGTTACCTCGCTAATGCACGTAGCAAAATGTCCACTGCTGCCTAGATTAGGCACGGTTGTAGCAATGTTTGTTGCGCTCCATCGCGTAGTGGGAGACGATGGCGTTATCGCAGCTCGACTGCCAAATTTCATGAGTTGGACGCTGCTACCTAAATTGACTCCCGAAAAAGTGATTGTTTGTCCAGCTT
>CAZDER010000055.1:0-4997 GCA_964504505.1 uncultured Gammaproteobacteria bacterium
TTGGCACAAAAACTCAACGGTTCGATGGCAAAACCTGGGGCGCATACGGCGGTGGAGGGCATTGGTTGGTTGGATAAGGTAGTGGATGTTGATCAATCCGCCATTGGACGCACGCCACGCTCTAACCCAGCGACATATACAGGCATTTGGGATCATGTGCGTGAGCTTTTTTCACTCACAGGTGAAGCGCGAGCGCGTGGCTATAAGGTTGGTCGGTTCTCCTTCAATGTACCCGGAGGACGTTGTGAGCATTGCGAGGGGAATGGGCAACTCGCTATCGAAATGCACTTCCTGCCGACGGTCTATGTTGCTTGCGATGTATGTAAGGGACGTCGTTTTAATCGTGAAACGTTGGAAGTCAAATATCGAGAAAAGAGCATCGCTGATGTGCTCGAGATGACGGTGGAAGAGGCGAATACGTTTTTTCGTGATCTGCCGCCCATTCATGACAAAACGAGGATTCTCGAAGAAGTTGGACTTGGATACATCCAGCTTGGTCAATCTGCCACCACGTTGTCTGGCGGTGAGGCGCAGCGCGTGAAACTTGCGACGGAACTGGCTCGACGTGATACGGGTCGTACGTTCTATCTGCTCGATGAACCGACCACGGGCTTGCACTTCGACGACATTCGCAAATTGATGGATGTGTTGCATCGTCTTGTAACTCGTGGGAATACGGTCGTCGTCATCGAGCATAATCTTGATGTGATAAAAAATGCGGATTGGATCATCGACATGGGGCCAGAGGGAGGGGATAAGGGTGGAACGATTGTCGCGCAAGGCATGCCAGAAGACGTAGCCAAGCACCCGAGGAGTTTTACGGGGAAGTATTTGAAGGAGGCGTTGAAGAGGGGGAAGGGGGAGCGTTCGTAGTTCCCCTCCTCGCCGGAGGAGGGGAGCATGACTCATATTATGAAAACTTCAACCAAAATTTTACTCTCTTTGATCTTCCTTCTTTGGGTCGTTGGTTATGTGGGTACGATTTGGCCCGATTTACCAGGACATTTTTCGCTCATTCCGGATGGCAAAGGTTCTCCTCAGGATGAGATGGGTGGAACATTTATGTGCTACGTAGATTCTGTCCCTTTTTTCTGCACGTTCAGAACATTTTTTGCACAAACGATCTTTTGGTATCTTGGCGTGTCGGTTTTTGTTTGTTTTCCTTTAGCTTCTGTGTTGCTCCTGTTGCATGTATTCCAGCTATGGCGGCACGGTCGTTTGAAAACCACGCTGATTGAAATTCGCAAGGAATTCTTTTGATCGCGCGACTCCATCCTCATTATTAGTTCATGATCTCTTCTCACATAAACATCAAGAATAACGATCTGCCTGATACTCCAGGTGTCTACCTTATGAAGGATGTGGCGGGGATGGTTTTGTATGTGGGGAAGGCGACAAGTTTGAAGCGGCGGGTGCGGCAGCATTTTGAGCGACCACATAATAACTTGATTGAGGAGATGACGCGGTTGGTGCAGGAGATCGACTACATCGAGAAGCCTACGGCACTTGAAGCGTTGATTCTTGAAGCAAATTTGATCAAGCTTTATTGGCCTAAGTACAATACCGATCAAAAAGATGATAAGAGCTTTCTGTATCTTGCGATTACGGACGAGCGATATCCTCGACCGATATTGGTGCGGGGGCATCAATTGGGCGAAGAGCGTGCGATTATTGGCGATGTTACGCAGTTGGTGCGTGTTGGAAAAAGTGCGAGCCAAGGGGGAGTTGTGCTTGTGCATAAAGGAAAGAAATCCACTGGTCTTCGGTATTCACGTCTATTTGGACCGTACACGTCGTCTCACTCTTTGCGAGTTGCGTTGGAGCTTATTCGCAAAATCATCCCATGGTCTACGTGTGTGCCTGGGCAGAAGCGGGCCTGTTTTTATGTACACTTGAACCAGTGTCCTGGCGTTTGTGTTGAGGCGATTACGGTCAAGCAATATCGCAAGATGATCCGCGATTTCATCCGATTTTTTGAAGGAAAGAAAGACATGATAGTAAAGGCATATCGTCGGAATATGCTACGCGCGGCTTATGACAAGCGGTTTGAAGACGCGGTGTTGTGGCGCAATCGTGTGCATGCACTCGAACATATTCAAGATGTGGCGATGCTGGCGAGGGAGGATGATTCTATTCTATTTGGTCGCATTGAGGGTTACGACATCTCCCATGTCTCGGGCACCTCGACGGTCGCTTCTATGGTTGTGTTCGAGAGGGGCGCGCCGAACAAAGGGGAGTATCGTAAGTTCAAGATCAACGATGTAGAAGGGGCGAATGATGTGGCCTCGATGCAGGAAGTGTTGCGTCGTCGCTTCCATCACTCTGAATGGCACAGGCCGGATATGCTCTTGATTGATGGAGGCGCGCCGCAAGTTCATGCGGTCGAACAAGTCGTTCATGGAGAGTTAGGTCTGTCTATTCCTATTATTGGGATAGCGAAGGGGCTCGAACGGAAGCGGAATGATCTTATTTTTACGACGGCTGACCGTGCGCTGGCTGAAACGTGTCAGCACTACCGCCTTGTACTCGAACAGGTTCGCGATGAAGCGCATCGTTTCGCGATCACCTACCACCGTATTTTGCGGTCACGACGTCTCCTTCGTCCTATGCAATGAGAGTTGAGGTAAGTCCGAGATAAGTCCGAGACAGAGTTGAGATCATGCCCTTCCGTTCGTGGAGGGGCTTTGTTATCCACAATCTAGCTTGTTTTAGATGGTAGAGTGGCATAGAATGGCATCACGTGGCACAAAGTGGGTTATGTTTATCGGCGAATACCATCACACCGTCGACGAGAAAGGACGGCTGGCCATGCCGTCTAAGTTTCGCGCAACTCTAGCAGCAGGAGTGGTCGTTACGCGTGGATTGGATCGCAGCCTATTCGTCTATCCGCAGGCTGAATGGGGTGTGCTCGCCGCCAAATTAGCTGCTTTGCCGCTTGGTCAGGCCGACACTCGCGCTTTCGCTCGTCTCATGCTGGCGGGAGCTATGGAGGTAGAGCTTGATAAGTCAGGTCGCGTGCATGTGCCGGAGTATCTGCGCAGTTATGCGGGTCTTGTCAAAAACGTCGTCATTGCTGGCCTCTACACGCGTTTAGAGATCTGGGATGAGAACGCTTGGAAGACCTATGCCACGCAGACCGAAGAGCAAGGGAACGCTATCGCCGAACGCTTGGGAGGATTGGGAATCTAGCTATGCAGGCATCCATCCACACCGCTGTCATGCTCGAGGAATCCGTGCTTGGCCTCGAAGTGCAGCCGGGAGGTTTCTACATAGATGGAACCTTGGGAGGAGCGACGCATACGCGGGTGCTGCTCGACCAATCCAGCCCTAACGGTCGAGTGATCTCATTCGACGTTGATCCACTCGCGCTACGACGTGCAGGTCAGCTGCTCAAGTCTTACGGCAAGCGTTGGCAGGGGATAGAGGACAACTTCCGTCATCTTGCGACCGCCTTGCGTGTTCGTGGTGTTGATCATGTAGACGGAGTACTCCTCGATCTTGGTCTCTCTTCCGACGAGCTAGAGGATCCAATCAAGGGTTTTTCGTTTCAAGTCGATGGTCCGCTCGATATGCGGCTAGGAGAACGCGCGAACGATGATGGTCTCACGGCCGAGATCATTCTCAATACGTGGTCAAAAGGGGAGTTGCGCCAAATGTTGTTTGTTTTCGGAGAAGAGAGGTTCGCTCGTTCGATCGCCGAAGCAATTTGCCAAGCGCGCGAAGATCATCGTATCACTCGCACCTTTGAACTCGTTGACGTTGTTCGGAGTGCTGTGCCAGACGTTTATGAAAAAGGTCGTATTCATCCAGCCACACGCACTTTTCAAGCTCTTCGCATCGCTGTCAATGACGAAGTGCAGGCTCTTAAACAGGCGATTGATGGTGCTTATGAGGTGTTGAAACCGGGTGGTCGACTGGCGATTGTCACGTTTCATTCCATCGAAGACCGCATCGTGAAGCTGGCCTTTCAAAGCTCTCGTTGGGAACCTATGCAGAAAAGGCCGCTTGTGCCGACGGAGGCGGAAGTTGTCCACAACCCACGCGCGCGCAGTGCCAAACTTCGTGTGGCTAGCAAACGTGAAACTTGAAACGTCAGAACGGGTTTCCCGACCCCCTTCTTTCCTTATGTCTCGTGCCTTTGCCATCTCTCTCAAGCGTCCCCACGAACAGCTTGGTTTGCCCATGCCGATGGTTCGGCGTTTGGCTAACGTGGAGCGTGGTACCTGGATGGCTTTGATAATCGGCGGCGTTATGGCGTGCATAGGTATGTATGTTTATCAAGTCAATGCCGCTGCCAGCAAAAGTTTTGAGCTTAGAGAGCTAGAGCAGCAAGTCGAACGCTTGAAAGACACGGTTGGTGCGCTTGATTATAAAGTCACCGAGCGAACCTCCATCCATGCCTTGCAAGGGAATGTGGTTGGTATGGGTTATATTCCGCTAACGCAAGTGCGTTATCTTGAGGCGGCCAAAACGCCAGTTGCGAAGATCGGAGTGCCCCTGCCCCCCTAGAAGCCCCCTACCCCGAAGCCCCCTGCCCCCTAAAGGGGGTTCTGTCAGGAGTCCCCTCTGAAGTCCCCTTTAGGGGATTTAGTGGCTCGGGTTGAGTACGCATCGCCTTTTGTTTCTATCAACGCGGATAGATGAAAGGCGTTTTTGTGTTATACTGAAAACAGTTTTTATGTCACGCGTGCGGGCACTGACTGCAGTACTCATCTCTGATGTGTTGGGGAGCGTGTTTCGTTTTCCACTGTGGTGGTATGGTGAGGGTGCGTTTAGCGTTCTGGGTTGGCTAGGGCGTGCGCTCGGCTACAGGTGGCGAAGTTATGCCATTAGTCTTTGGGTAGGGCATTTTTTTGTGCCCATGTACGGAGCTCATGATTGGGCCGGTCGTTTTATCAGTCTCATCATGCGTTTGGTGGTAATCGTGGCGCGTTTACTGGCTTTTGGCGTAGAGGTAGCCGTCTATTTCGCAGGTTTTTTGGTCTGGTTAATAGCCC
>CAZDER010000056.1:0-4981 GCA_964504505.1 uncultured Gammaproteobacteria bacterium
CTCGGCGCTTCAGGCTATAGCGGTCATGAATTAGTGAAACTCTTATGCAGGCATGAGAAAGTGAAAATAGCGTTTGCGCAAAGTAAAAGCAACAAAGGAAAGAGGGTGAGCGATGTTTATGAAGACGCAACAAGTAATAAAAACGTAACGCCGTGACAACGCGCTATGCCCATCTTCAAACTGCTCGTCCCGACTGTTATAGCCGTGACCATCATGGTCGTAGGTGCTGGGCTGTATGTGTCGGGCTCACCCATGCAAGCTCGTCGCGAACGTTTTGACACACAACGCGTTAACGATCTTCAGCAAATCAGTTACGCCATCGACACCTTTTGGCTCACAAAACAACGTCTCCCAAATACCTTAGAGGAACTTCGCGAAAACATGTATCCATCATCGTATTCCTCCTATTATTTCGGCTCCGCCAAAGACCCTCGCACGGGCACTGCATACGAATATCGCACAAAGGATGGCACCGGAACCTACGAACTCTGTAGCGCATTTGAAGCAGACGACCGTACTACAAAAAATCCATCACCCTACAACGCCTACTCACCTAATGCACCACTTTGGCATCACCAAGTTGGTCGCACCTGCTTCTCTCTCCAAGTCCGTACCCTTGATCAGAAACTCCCAAAAACATAATGCTCTGTATGGAACAGTTTGCTTATCTTCAACTAAAAAAATCAGACCTCCTCGATTTGCATCAAGCCTTAGTCGCGCGCTGGATGATTGAGAATCGTTTACGCTTCACCCAAGGGCTCGAAAGCATCGGGCCGCCATTTTTAGTCGATCGTATCGCCAGTATTCTGAACATGAACGAAGACGAAGCCCATGCGTTGTTCCATCGCGCTGAAGATGAATTGTGGGAATATAGCTGGCATGTTTACACCGAAGAATGGGCATGGCATCGCGCCGAGCAAGATGTACGCAAGCAGCTCAAACGCTACGTACGTACGCTGAACCAAGAACAACTAAACACCATCATCGAAAAACGTTTCGAAACTGCCTTCGAACGCTATGTAGCCGAAGTCGCTATGGAAGACGAAGTAAAACCACAGATAAAACGTACCGTTAAAAACGGAAAGAAGTAAAATAGGACTTTCTCACTTTATATTCTCACCCTTCAGGGGGAGTTAGAGGGGGCTCCCCCTCGGTACTGGGCTGCAGCCCCTAAATCCACTAAAGGGGACTTCAAAGGGAACTCCTGACAGAACCCCCTTTAGGGGGCAGGGGGCTTCCCATGAACCCTTTGTGCTATACTGAAATTTGTATGCTGCGTTCTTTTGGCAAAGCGTGGGTGGTGGCGATCAACATGGGCTACGGTCATGAACGCGCTGCCTTTGGTCTCAAAGACCTTGCCTATGGCGGCAACGTCATCGTTGCTAATGATTATCCAGGCATACCTCGCCACGATCGCGAGCTCTGGAAACAGTCGCGAAGTTTGTATGAGTTTTTCTCGCGTCTGCAACCCTTGCCCGTCGTCGGACAATCGCTTTTTGACGTTATAGATCATTTTCAGAGGATACCCACTTTTTATCCGCGGCGAGATTTGAGCCAACCGACGCTGCAAGTTTTAGAGGGCTATCGCTGGATTGAGAAGCAGAACTTTGGCAAAGATCTCGTAGATCGTCTCGCGCGTCGCAACGGTCAACTGCCTTTCATCTCCACTTTTTTTCTACCCGCCTTCGCCGCCGAAGTTTACGATTATCCCGGCGATATTTACTGCGTGATTTGCGATGCCGATGTCAGCCGCGCTTGGGTGGCGCGTGATCCTAAACGTAGTCGTATCAACTACTTTGCCCCCAATGGTCGCGTGGTCGAACGCTTGCAACTTTATGGCGTCCCACACGAACGCATCTTTTTGACGGGCTTTCCTCTGCCAAAATCACTCGTTGGCGGACCCGAAGCTAAAACCGTTAAACGTGACCTCGCCGAACGTTTGTGCCACCTCGATCCGCAAGGCATCTTTGCTCAAAAATACGCCGAGACCTTGACTCGAGAGTTGGGACCCCGTTTGTGTAACATAGAATCTAAGCGACCGCTCACGCTAACATTTTGCGTCGGTGGAGCTGGAGCGCAAAAACAGTTGGGACTGGATATCGTCGAAAGCCTGCGTAAACCCATCTTGCAAAAACGTCTGCGCGTCAATCTCGAAGCTGGCACGCGCCCCGTGATCGCGCGGTATTTTGAAAACGGCATCAAAGCCTTAGGTCTAGCCCGTGCCCTCGGCGACACGCTCCATATACATACCTACGCGCAACGCAAAGACTACTTCAATCACTTTCATCAAACTCTGCGCACCACCGATATCTTGTGGACAAAACCTAGCGAGTTATCCTTTTATACTGGTCTCGGCATCCCCATCATCATCGCACCCTCGATTGGTTCGCAAGAAGATTTTAACCGCCTCTGGCTGCAAAGCGTCGGTGGTGGTATGCCGCAATTCGATCCGGCTTTTACAAATGAGTGGCTGTTCGACTGGATTCATTCTGGTGGTCTAGCCCGTTTCGCCTGGAACGGCTACATCGAGGCCCCAACTCACGGTGCCTATCGCATCGAAAGCATCGTCACAGGTCAAGCAACCTCGCTCGCTAGTTTGCCGTTGATTGTTTAAGTAACCTCCTCCGCTGCAGCCCCTAAACCAGCCCCTAAATCCCCTAAATGGGACTTCCGACACAGAACCCCCTTGAGGGGGCAGGGGGCTTCACTCCCGAATAATCACATCCTGCACTGTCGTGTTCGTGGTTGGCGCGGGTTCGATGAGCGCCGAAAAAGATTTGACGTTGGCTCCAGGTAAGCCGGGATTTAGCCAAGTTATAGCGATAGCCGCTAAAATATAAATCGCAATAAACCCAAGCACGGCCAATATAAACACGGAGCGCGAATCTGATGTTCTCGCGATAATCTTCATGGCAAGTGCTGACAAGAGCACGACAAACGCGATCAAGAGCATGAAGATACTGGACATAGGCTATGGAATAGTCACGGTTTCGGCTTCTGACATGGCGGCATAACCTGCCCCCATTTGCATTTGAGCTTTGACCAAACCAACGCCACGCACCCACCATTCCATCGATTCGACTTGTATACCCGGCAACTCGGCAGATAAACCTCCGCGCACCGCATCGAGTTTCATCGTTGTACTTGATTTGACCTTGATGGCTGTATACGTGCCAGCTGGCACCGTCACTTGTTCCTCACCCACCGCTTGATGATTGATGGTCACCACGCCATGCATATCCGGCGTGGCACCTAAATCGCCAGCCCGCGCTGCTCCAGTTGGTTTCATGAGCACGTTATAGCTTTGTTGCCACACCGACCCCACCGCTAACTCGCGCGGCAGATACTCCCCGCTCGCCGCAGTTGTTTCAACCTTGAAGGCTCGATTACTGTTAGACATATCCACATACGCTCGCGCCAAGAGCACGCCGTTATCACAAGCTATATCCTGCGTCGAGCGCAATCCATTGGAAGCAAACACCGTGTCTAGTTTGGCGTGCATCGCCCCAACCTCCGTCACGCGCGAGGTGTAATGATCGACAGCCGGCCGACCATCCACAAGCGAGTTAAACGAATTCTTAAACGTAACAGCATAGCCAGCGCGCAGCGGATAATAGGGATGCTCACAAGTACTGCGTGGTAAAGGCGGCACAATCGGCGCAACTGGTACGCGTGCCACTGGTGTCGGCGCATCCGAGGACGAACCTAAACAACCAATACCAAAGAGGCTCAATACGGAAAAGGCGACAAGCAGACGAACGGAAGAAGGGAAAGACATAGATGGATACAGTAAAGCATTTTTGAGACAGGACGTCGATGAAAAATTGGGGCGGTTAGCGAGCTACTCCCGAAGCTGAAGCTGAAACAGCGGCGCATGATGCTGGATGTGATGCGGCATTGTCTAACACCCATCCTGCTCTCACCGTGCCTCCATTTCCAAGAGTGCATAGACTCGTACAGAAGGGTAGGCAATTCGCATCGTCACTTGTGGCATTTAAAGCGGGGGGAGCGCAAGACCTAACGGTCATTGCGGTTACGGCCGTCGTGGCAGTCGCATTTGCTTTGCAGCGACACGCACACACATTAGGAGGAGGAGACGGGGCGCAAGTTGCCCCCGCTGCAGCTGGTTGAATCATCAAACTGTGTTCCGGAATAAACGAAATTACATTGCCCCTGTCACAAGTCGTT
The DNA here is from genome assembly GCA_964504505.1 of uncultured Gammaproteobacteria bacterium. GTDB lineage: Bacteria > Patescibacteriota > Patescibacteriia > 2-12-FULL-60-25 > 2-12-FULL-60-25 > JAGOUY01. The sequence goes on from CAZDER010000056.1 coordinate 4,189, forward strand.
TGACACGCTCCAGCGCAATCCGTATCCGGATTGCAAGCTGTCGGGGTAGAGATTGGTACGCTAAGACCACCAACGGCACAAACACAGGCACACTTACCCGTATTTACAACAGGCGTAGGAGGCTGGGCGCATGTGGCTTCTCTGCCTGGTTTCAAATCCACAAGACAATGTAACTGACACGCTCGATCACAGCCTGGAAGATTGTCTGCAGTACACACTGCGTTGATATTATCGCCTCGTCTCACATACCTAGATACCATTGTCGCTAAGTATTCTATTCTTGGTGCCATTGCTGTGCCAACGACGGCATCTATAGTGCGCCATCCTGCGTCCCCAACTATTGCGCCTGGCAGCAAAGCAGCAGCCGCAAAACCTATAGCTCGAACCTCGTTGTCGCTAAACGCTGACAGGATGGGGGCAAGCTGTATTGGAGGTTGATGAGCACCACTCACGTCAATACAAGCGCAAGTGCACACATCATGTTCTCGTGGTGGCACGTATGCGGGCAAAGCCTTGGGCGCAATCGTTTGGATATTTGGTAGTTTGAGCGACAAGGTATTGGGATTGACGGTCGAGAGAATCGTGTACGAGCCTAAAACGAGGAGAAGTCCGATCAACGCATCTTGAATAATCTTCTTGCCTTGACTCATATCGCTCGTGGCAGAACCCAGCAGATAAAGAAACCCACCATATACAATCATGATCACCGCCGCCGTAGCCGACAACCCAATCATGTAACGAAACACCACCGCGATATAGTTACCCATATCCGCCACCACAGTCACACCATCGA
>CAZDER010000057.1:0-4767 GCA_964504505.1 uncultured Gammaproteobacteria bacterium
AAATCAAGGACAAAACGGTTTCCATACGCTGGGGGGAATTATGGGATTTCACGGCGAAAACAAAAGCGGATTTTGCCCTGCGGAGCGCGGCGTACTCGCCGCGCGGAGCAGTCAATTCCGACAAAGTTAATTGTGGTGCACCCTGAGGGAATCGAACCCCCATCAACGGCTTCGAAGGCCGCAGTTTTATCCGTTAAACTAAGGGTGCGTGAATAAAGTCAAAAATCAAAACGCAAAAATCAAAAGAGGTAAATCATTGGCTCATTCTTCTTGAGTGTGCATGATTTCTCGGGTTGGTCTTGTCCGCCATGATTTTACGTCTAAACCAGCCTCGGCGGCGGCTAATTGGGCTTCTTGTTTGGAGGAGCCTCGTCCGACCGCTACCAAGTCTTTATCAAGCAAGACGCCAACTGTGAACTCTTTTTGATGATCAGGACCTTCCTCGGTTAAGACTTTATAGGTTGGAGTGATACCAAGCAACTCTTGAGCGGTTTCTTGAAACTTGCTTTTAGCATCGACGTAAAGCTCGAGTGCTAGGATATTGGACAGGTGGCTCAAAACATGGCGATGGATAAACTTTTCGGAAGCGTTCATGCCGCCATCGAGATAGACGGCACCAATAATTGCCTCGATGCCATTAGCGAGGATATACATGCGGGCTTTGGTGTCTTTATCGCGAGCCTCGCCGCGCGACAAGAGCAGATATTCTTCAAAATTTAAATCTTTAGCAATGCCTGCCAAGGTTTTAGCGTTGACGAGTGCGGCGCGCCAGTTGGTGAGATCACCTTCGGGATTAGCGAAGCGTTTGTAGAGGTGTTCGGTGACGATAAGCTCAAGCACGGCATCGCCCAAAAACTCCAGGCGTTCATTGTGAGCGAGGGGAAAATCACTGTGTTCGTTGAGGTATGAGCGATGGGTGAGAGCCTGCAGGAGTAGCGATTGGTCACGAAAAGTGTGTCCCAAGCGTTCTTCCAGCGGGCGGAAGTCTGGCATGTTGATGTCCATAGATTGTTAGAGGATAGCGGTTAGAGGTTCTTTGGGTTTATCGGAAGATTTGCTGATACCCTCTGCGAGTTGATGACGATAAACGGCACCGAGCACGCCGTTCACGAACTTGCCACTGGATTCTCCGCCGAAGGTTTTTGCGAGCTCAATAGCCTCGTTGATCGCGACTTTGCTGGGAATGTCGAAGTTGAACATGAGCTCAAAACAACCTACGCGCAAGACATTGCGATCAACGGTGGTTATCTTGTCTAATGGCCAATCGGGTGCAAAGGTGCGGATGGTGTTGTCGAGCACGACTTGATGTTCAAGGACGCCTTTGGCGATCATCTCGGCAAAGGTTTTTTCGTCGAGTTCGGGGGCAAACTCCTCGAGGTTGCGTACCAAAATTGCCATGAGATTGCGCCCATCACCATAAAAATCCCACTCGTAGAGCGATTGTAACACGATGGCGCGAGCCAAATGACGATTAGACATAGAAAGAGCGAACTAACAAATCAAAGATCTGGTAAAAACGCAAAGAAATTATTTCTTTGCGTCGGCGGCTGGAGCATGAGCATGGTCGTGATCATGAACAGCAGTTCTTGGCTTGGTTTTGTTGATCATTTTTTGTAATTTACGCTCCAAACCCTTGCGATGAACAGCCAAACCGCGGTATTCGGTGGCGCCAGGGGCGACTTGGTGCATACGGTGAGTGGTACCAGCTTTATCTTGGCTTAGAGCTGGAGCGACGAGCGCAAAATGAGACGCGCGACGGCGTTTGTGGGAAGATGTGCGGCGGTGGCCAGTAAGACCCATAGCAACGAGGGGCTAAAACGAATGAAATAACAAGCTTTGTTACAGAATACCAGAAACCTAGAGTTTTTGCAAGGCAAAATATGCTTGTCCGTCTTGCACAAGCGTCGGTCAGCTTGTATGATCAAACAAAACTTATGCAAAAAACCCTTGTTTTGATCAAACCAGACGGAGTCCAGCGTGGTCTAGTGGGCAAGATTCTACAGCGTTTTGAGGTAGCTGGTCTCAAACTTACAGCCTTAAAGATGGTACATCCATCTCGCGAGGACGTAGATAAGCACTATGCCTTAACCGAAGACTGGATGCGCGGCGTCTACGACAAGGCTAAGGCTAAATACGAAGCCAGCCAGCAAGTCTTCCCGTATTCTGATCATATTGCCTATGGTATCGAGATCAAGCGTGGTTTAGTCGATTTTTTGAAGTCCGCGCCAGTTATTGCCATGGTGCTCGAGGGTGAGCAGGCGGTGTCTTTGGTGCGTAAGCTCGTAGGTGCAACCGAGCCAGCTTCGGCAGTACCGGGCACTATTCGCGGCGATTTGGCTCATGATACTTATGCACTTTCGAACAGCCAGCAACGACCGCTGCGTAATTTGATTCATGCCTCGGGCACGGAAGACGAAGCCAAACAAGAGATTCTAGTCTGGTTTACCGAGGTAGAATTGTATAAATACGAACATGTGAACGATCGCGTGCAGTACGATCCTAAGTGGTTCTTGTCGTAGAACGTAGGGGTTTCATGTTACACGCTCTGCATGGCATACTACTAGTATGCGTGCTTGGTTTCGTCGTACATTGAAGATAATTGGTCCGGGATTTATCACTGGTGCGGCGGATGATGATCCTTCGGGCATCGCCACCTATACGCAAGCAGGCGCATCTTTAGGATATCATGCGTTGTGGACAGCGTTGTTTAGCCTACCGTTCATGATCGTGGTGCAAGAGATGTGTGCCAGGATTGGGATTGTGACGGGGCGTGGTCTGGGAGCAAACATGCGGTGCAGGTTTCCGTATGGAGTGGTGTTGCTATTGGTGTCTTTATTGTTTGCGGCGAATACCCTCAATTTAGGTGCCGATCTGGGCATGATGGCAGCGGCGACAAAGCTAGTCGTGCCGTTGCCCTTTCCGTTCTTGGTGGTGTGCATGGCGTTGGTTACGCTCATTTTGCAGATATTTACTACGTATCGTACCTACGCAAAATATCTTAAGTGGTTGACGTTATCTCTGTTTGCCTATGTTTTAGTGGCGTTCGTGATAAATGATGTAACCTGGAGCACAGCCGTCTGGAGCACGTTTGTACCTGCCAACTTTTTAGAGAAGGATACCTTGATGATGTTGGTAGCTATTTTGGGCACGACCATCTCGCCGTATCTATTTTTTTGGCAAGCCAGCGAAGAAGTAGAGGAGCAGTGGGGCAATGGACACATGCCAGCCAAACTCACGCCTACATTACGCACTCGCATAGCTAAGCGGCTACGAATAATGCGACCAGATGTCTGGCGGGGCATGGTTTTTTCAAACGTGATCGCGTGGTTTATTATGTTAGTTGGGGCGGCTCAATTTCAGCCCATGGGCAAGCTGACGATCCTTTCGGCTGATCAAGCAGCGCGTGTGCTTGAGCCTTTGGCCGGGCAGTTTGCCTCGTTGATTTTTGCGTTGGGAATATTAGGTACGGGTCTGCTCACGGTGCCGGTTCTATCGGCTTCAGCAGCGTATGCGATTTGCGAACTTTTAGAGATTCCCGAAGGATTGTCTAAAAAATGGTATCAAGCTCAAGCGTTTTACTGCTTGATCACGGTGTCTACTTTGATCGGTCTAGCGGGTAACTTTATCGGCATAAATCCGGTGCGAGCCTTGATCTACTCCGCGATTATGAACGCACTGATAGCTCCACCGCTCTTAATCGCGATCGTATATCTGGCTAATGACAAAACCATTATGGGCAAGCACGTGAGCTCACGCTGGGTGCATGGCTTAGGTTGGTCGACAGTCGCGATTATGATAAGCGCGCCGCTACTGTGGGTGTATGCGACGTGGGTAGGGTGGTAGGAGAAGAAGACGTTTGTGGCTTTTTCTTTCCTGCGGAACTCGCTTGCCTGCGGCGCCGGATGCGTGTCTGCAGACCAAAAACGACCTTAACGACACGCATCCTAGCTCAAACAGTCCTCGGAAAGAAAAAGCCACAAACATCTTCTTCGAGATGGAGGGAGAAAAGAGGTTGACGATGGGTTTTGTTCGGCGCATGATTGAGGGAGGATCAGCGTGAGGATTCGGGCTAAATTTGGTTCTTGGGATCGGGACCTCGTGTCACCGTGGTGATACGGCGATGATCCCCGCAGCATTATCACCGTTTGCAGATTCGATGGCGCGGGCAGGGCAACCTCCTCGCTCTATACGTTTCTGCGAGCGGCGTGGCTCACTTAATCCATGAGCAGAACCGAATCCCTCACGCCGATCTTTTTTGTTTAGAGCTTACACGTTTGGCGATCTGCTTGATTGAGTGTCGGTCTTTTGCTAGAGTCATCTCGTCCAATTTCCGCCGAGGTAGCTCCCGCCTCTCGGTGCGTACTGCAAGCCATTCGGCACATGTCGGTAGGCTCGGCGGGCAGGCAGTGGTCGGTATGATCTAGAACGTTGTTTTTGCCGAGGTAGCTCAGTGGTAGAGCGAAGGACTGAAAATCCTTGCGTCGCCAGTTCAATCCTGGCCCTCGGCACCAACCAAAAAGCACTCTTTGTTGAGTGCTTTTTGGTTGGAGCGGGTGAGGGGAATCGAACCCCTGTCAGCAGGTTGGAAACCTGCGGTAATAACCATTATACGACACCCGCGCGCTTGATTTGTGTGGGAAATATAGAAGACTTTTGTTTCGTTGGCAAGGCTTATCGGGTGTCAACAGGAAGTTAGAATGTCCCACTTCTAGGGAAGTTAGAATGTCCCACTTCTAGGGAAGTTAGAATGTCCCACTTCTAGGGAAG
>CAZDER010000058.1:0-4906 GCA_964504505.1 uncultured Gammaproteobacteria bacterium
CAGTTTCTGTTCGAGCGGATTGAAGAACGGATACGGGTGCGAGAGGGTACGCTCGATGAAACCGTGCGCCGCCTCCAAATCTACATCGCCTGTCATCGAGTTTTATTTAAGGCTGATGAAGAAATGCTGGGTTATCGTCTGATCCGCTTTTATTTTTCAGCTTGGATGGAGCCCAAAAGCTGGCTGCACGCGCCGCAGGAAATGGCAGTGCGGATGGTGCGTATTCAAGCAGAGGTACAGGAGCAAGCTCGTCATCCATTAGGGCAAAAGTTTTTGGCAGCCATCAAACCGTGGGGAGTGGCACTGGCTTTTCTACGCGACGTGTATGAAGCTAAGCCTAGCGTAACTAAAGGCTTGACTGAACTCACCCCGGCTCTGAAGCAAGAGTTGATCAAGATTGCGGAAAAACGCTACCAATCATCCAAAGATCGCCTGCGTCGTGGCACGTGGCGTTCAATCATCTATCTCTTTATGAGCAAGATGTTGCTGGCTCTCGCGATTGAGATTCCGTTTGAACGTCTTTTGTATGAACGCGTTCATTTAGGTGCGCTCGGAGTTAATGTCTTATTTCCGCCGATACTCATGTCCCTCGTAGGCTTGTTTATCTGCTTACCCAGTAAGGATAATACCGAACGTATCCTAAAGGCAGTCGAGGAATTGTTATCCGTAGAGGGTCCGACTGGTCGAGAGATAAAGCTGCCTAAGCAGCGGACTCGATTTGGTAAAATTGGTTTTGGTTTCGTGTATTTACTGGCATTTTGCCTGACTTTTGGAGGGATAATCTTGGGTTTATCTTTGTTGCAGTTTACTTGGGTAAGCATGGTTATCTTTTTATTCTTTTTATGCGTGGTCAGCTTCTTTGCTTATCGTTTGCGGCTGGCGGCTCGCGAGTATGTAGTCACGCGCGAACAGGATTCATTGCGAGCGGTTATCATTGATCTGTTCATGCTGCCGATTCTACGAGCTGGTCAATATCTATCGATCCAGGTCTCGCGAGTAAATGTATTCGTACTCTTTTTTGACTTTATCATCGAGGCACCTTTCAAAACTATCCTAAATACGTTAGAAGAATTGTTTGCTTATCTCAAAGAGAAGAAAGAAGAGTTACAATGAATATATGCTAAAACGTTCTTATGCTGACTATTTTCGTTATGTCTTGCTCACGTTGTTAGTGATAGCTGTAGGATATGGATACGTTTATTTGCACACACATGGACTGACTGGTCGACATTTTGTACGGGTGTTGCACCATCGCTTGGAGCTAGCCGGTGCATGGGGACCTGGGCTCATTATTTTGATGTTTGCGTTGCAGACGGTCGTGCCGATTCCCAATGTCGTGCTGGCGGCGTTGACGGGTTCTTTTTATGGACCGTACGCTGGTTCTTTAATTGTGTTTACGGGCTGGATGATCTCGGCCAGCGTTAGTTTTGCGGCTGGACGTTATTTTGGCCAACCAGTCCTTGACGCTCATAGTTCTCCGTGGATCAAAAAATATGAAGTCCTAATCGAAAAACAGGGTTTTGCAACGGTGATGTTCATGCGCATCGTACAATTTCCCTCGGACATCGTAGGCATTCTGTGCGGCGTAATGCATCTGCGCTTTCGTGAATATATACTCGCGACTTTCCTCGGAGTGCTGCCAGGGGTTATCACCTTTACGGCACTCGGCAGGTCATGGAGGCATCCGCTGGTGCTGATGAGCTTTGGAGGGCTGTTTCTGGTGTCCATTGTCTGCGCTTTAGCAATTCGTAAAACCAAGTGGTTTCGTTGATATTTATGGATAAAAAAGCAATTCATGAGCTTCTTGATTCGTTTCAATTGAAACGCGGACGCACCATTGCAATTATCGACTACGGCAACGTCGAAAAGTGGAAGGTCAACCTCGGCTGGAACGTCGGCATCAAGGAACTAGCACAACTAGTCAAGCATTTTTCTTCAGGTGCCGTAAATGGTGAACAATTGCGGCGTTTTTATTACGGTTCAGATTATGGCAAAAACGAACATTCGAACGTGTTAGTAGAGTGGTCGAGAGCCAGAATCGAACCAGCTATCTGGAATCGGTTCAAGGTTGTCACTAAACGAGTTAAATACATCCATAGCGTGGATAATGTGCATGGATACGAAAAAAAGTGCGATCTTGATGTTGAGATGGCTGTCGATCTGATCCGTCTGCGAGATCGTTATGACACGCTTGTGCTTTTTTCTGGCGATGGAGATTTGATGCAGGCACTCCGATATCTAAACCAAGAATATCACAAAACCTGTCTTGTGTTTGGTGCGAGATCGCACGTAGGCCGCGAAGTTTTTGACGCGAAAAAAGACGGTGTGATTAAAGAAGTGTGTTTTGCGGAAGATTTCGAGTATCGTTTACGAGATCACTATGGTGGAAAATTCAAAAACCTGCCCAGAAGCAGGTTTTGATCAAAATGGGGTAAGTCGAAACTTACACTAGAAATATACCAGCCGTTAGGTTAAACGTCAAAATTATATGTTCTCCCTTCACTCCACCTCACCCATTTCACGCGCTCGTCGCGGTACTCTCGTAACTGCGCATGGCGCGCTCAAGACGCCGTTTTTTATGCCGATTGCCACTAAGGGTGCGGTCAAAACCTTGTCGTCTTTGGACATGGAGAGGCTCGGTGCGCCGATTGTGCTGTCTAATACCTACCATTTATGGTTGCGCCCCGGGCTTGAAGTCTTGAAAACGTGCGGCGGGCTTCATGCACTGATGGACTGGAGAGGGGCGATTTTGACTGATTCTGGCGGATTTCAAGTGTTCAGTTTGGCTGGTTTGCGTAAACTTACCGACGCGGGCGTGGCGTTCCAATCGCATATTGACGGAGCTAAAATGCAACTGACGCCAGAGTTGTGCATGGAGATCCAACGCACGATTGGGAGCGATATCTGCATGGTGTTGGATGTGTGCACCAAGTTACCGGCTACCGAAACAGAACTGACACGTGCGCTCGAACTCACAACCGTCTGGGCGCGTCGTTCGAAGCTGGCGTTTGAAAGCTCGCGTGCTGGTGCACTCAATCCAGCCGCCCAACTGTTTGGCATCGTACAAGGTGGAACGGATCACGCTTTACGCCAGCAAAGTGCAAAAGAGTTGGTCGAGATTGGTTTTGATGGCTACGCTATCGGCGGACTTTCAGTCGGTGAGCCTTTCGAGAAAGCTTGTGAAGTGCTTGAGGGCTTGGCGGCTACGCTACCCGTCGATCGTCCACGTTACTTTATGGGAGGAGCGCAACCTCACGAAATTGTCGGATATGAGCAGCGCGGCATTGATATGCTTGATTGCGTATTGCCGACACGCAACGCTCGTCATGGCAGTCTATATCGTTTTGTGCATAACGATTTGACGCGTCCAGATTTCTACGAAGTTGTGCATGTTACCAACGAAAAGTGGAAGACGTCCGAGGTTCCACTCGGCGTTTCCGAAGAACTCTCGCGTTACACCATGGGTTACCTGCGTCACTTATTTACAGTGGACGAGATACTGGGTCAGCGTTTGGCAACTATGATCAACTTGCGTTTTTATCTTGAACTGATGACCAAAATCAGGGCGGCGATTGAGGCTGGAAGCTTGTGATCTACAGCTTGCATCGTCGGAGTGGGATGCGCTCGATCCGTTTGACCGTTCGGCGCGATGGCAGCGTGGTCGTATCCGCCGCGAAACAAGTGCCCGTGGCAGTGATCGACAAGCTGCTCCGTGATAGGGCGGTCTGGATCGAGACGCAACGAATCAAGCTCCAGCAGCGCGTGACATTAGCCCCGGCACCTTCACTTGAGGATTATCGTCGTCATCAAGCCAGAGCCTTGGTATTTGCCAAAGAGCGGGTGGCGTATTTTGCGGCTATCTACGGTTTTGCGCCCACACGCATCTCAGTGCGTAACTCACGCCTGCGGTGGGGGAGTTGCTCCAGTCGAAGAATTCTCAATTTCAGTTATCGGATCGTCTTTTTGCCGCCTAATTTAGCCGATTATCTCGTGGTTCATGAGCTGTGCCATCTCAAAGAGATGAATCATTCCAAGCAGTTTTGGGATTTGGTGGCAAAAACCATACCGACGTATCGCGAACTACGCCAACAGTTACGTATGGGTTGAGGTGACTTTGCAGACCAGAGTTTTCCATGCACAATCGCCACACATGTCACCCGAGCTTTTAGAGGAATTAAACCCTGCCCAGCGTCAAGCGGTCACTCATCAAGTTGGTCCGCTTTTAATTGTAGCCGGAGCTGGGACGGGTAAGACCACGGTTTTAACTCGCCGCTACGCTTATTTATTGAACACAGAAGAAAAAAGGATAAAAACCGACAACATTTTGGCACTGACCTTTACCGAGAAGGCAGCGGGGGAGATGGAAGATCGGATCCTCATGCTACTACCGACTGGCACCTACGATTTTTGGATCTCTACCTTTCATGGTTTTTGCCAGCGGATTTTAGAGGCTCATGCTCTCGAGATTGGTCTGCCTAATCAGTTTCGAGTGTTGACGACGACTGATGCCTGGTTGTTGCTCAAACGCCGTTTTCATGAACTGCCGCTCAAGCATTATCGTCCGCTTGGCAACCCTATCAAGTTTTTGCGTGCCATCCTGCAACACATCTTGCGCGCCAAAGACGAGGGCATCACGCCAGAACTTTACCATGCTTTTGCGACTACTTTTGCGCTTGATGACGAGAGCGAGGCGGCCGTAGGTGAGCGAGCGCGGTTAGAGGAGCTGGCGGCAGTCTACAGCGTCTACCGTCAGATTCTGCTCGAGGAGGGCTGTCTTGATTTTGGCGATCTCATTTTAGAGACCTTGCGTTTGCTGCGCGAGCGTCCAGCCCTTTTAGAAAAGTACCGAACGCAATTTACGCACATCATGGTTGATGAGTTTCAGGACACTAACTGGGCACAATAT
>CAZDER010000059.1:0-4893 GCA_964504505.1 uncultured Gammaproteobacteria bacterium
AACCTTGCACCACTCAATTCATCTTCCGTCACCCTGACCGTAACGCGCCTCTATACGCGTTGCAGTCAGGGTCTTTTGTTTTTGGCTGACAAGTAGGCTCTGACACGTTACACTATTGTTTGATGCATCGTTTCAGAATGGCGGCTCGTAAGGCTTCTTTGCACGCTGGAGGTTCTGGTTGGCGTGCGTGGTTTGGAGCGGCTTGTTTAGCTGTGCTGGGCGGCATCTTGCTTGGGCGTTTGTTTCAGTTACAGGTGTTGGAGGGCAAGACCTATCGCGTGCTGGCTTCCGATCAACATGGTTTGCAGGCCGCACTCATACCGCAACGCGGCAGTTTACTGGTGCGTGAACATCTTACGGGTGAGTTGCATCCTTTAGTGCAAGATCGTGACGCTTGGCAAGTATTCGCTTCTATTCGTGAATTGCAAGATGCGAGTTCTACAGCCGTAGACGTAGCCGCTATTTTACAGTTGCCCTTGGCAGAAATCTGGACTAAATTAACTACGACCAGCAGCAATTATGTAGTGCTGGCTAAGCATGTGTCTTTGGAAACGGTAGACACTTTGCGTGCTAAACATTTGCGTGGCATTGGTATTAACAAGCGACTGACGCGCTGGTATCCCGAACCGGGTTTAGGCGGGCAAGTTTTAGGTTTTGTAGCCAATACAGATAGCAATGAACGCGTTGGTCGTTATGGTCTTGAGGGATATTTTCAAGCTAACCTAGCTGGGCAAGCCGGGGAGCTCATCACCGAAAAAGACGCGCTTGGTCGTCGTTTGACGTTGGGCAGTACGGAACTCAAACAAGCACGCAATGGTGATGATTTAGTGCTGACGCTGGATCGCGTCATTCAATATCAAACTTGTCTCAAAATCGAGGAGGCAGTGCAACGCTTCGAAGCGCGCAGCGGCACGATCATTATCATGGAACCATATACGGGTGCAATTTTGGCGATGTGTTCCGCGCCAGATTTCGATCCAGCTAAAGTAGGTCAGATCGATAATCTTGGCGTATTGAATAATCCAGCTACGTTTTATCAATATGAACCAGGTTCTATTTTCAAACCATTGACGCTCTCGGCTGGTCTTGATGCCGATAAAATCTCTCCAGAGACTACCTACACAGATATGGGTGCGGAGCTGATCGACGGTTTCACGATTCGCAATTCGGATAAAGAGGCGCATGGACTTCAATCCATGAAAGATGTATTGGATAAATCATTAAATACAGGCACGATTTTTGTCGAGCGTCTCTTGGGTCGCGAAACTTTTCAAACCTATATGGAGAACTTTGGTTTAGGTAAAAAAACCGGGATCGAACTTAAAAGCGAAGTTGCCGGCGATATTAGTTCGCTAGAACGTAAGGGCAAGATTTTTGCGGCGACCGCCTCTTTTGGACAGGGGATTACCGTCACGCCACTGCAGATAGTCGCGGCTTACGCGGCGCTTGGCAATGGCGGAACGCTCATGAAACCGTACCTCGTGAGCGAAATTATCCATTCAGACGGACGACGCGAAAACATCAAACCCCAAGTCATCCGTCAGGTACTTAAACCACGAACGTCGCAACTTATCTCGGCCATGATGGTTGATGTGGTTGAGCACGGTCACGGCAAACGTGCGGCTGTGCCAGGTTATTATGTGGCAGGCAAAACAGGCACCGCCCAGGTTTCCGATCCTAACGGCAAAGGCTATCTAAAAGATGAAACGATCGGTTCGTTTGCTGGTTTTGCTCCAGCCGAACATCCAGCCTTTGTGATGCTAGTCAAGATCGATCATCCAAAAACCGTGCAATTTGCGGAATCATCAGCTGGACCAATTTTTGGAGAGTTAGCCGCGTTTCTTTTGTCCTACTTGCAAGTACCTACCGAACGTCCGATCAAAATAATTCCATCTGCGCCAATGCCTGTCGTAAACGCGACCAGCACATGGCTCTGAAGAAATTACGCCCATTGACGTTTCATGTTTCAAGTTTCACGCTCTATTTTATATGTCCTTATGGATTCAGAGAAAGCTTGAAGCTTGGCTCGCTCAAGCTACGCGTCGCACTCTTGAACGAGAACGGCCTTCGATCGTGGCGATAACTGGTAGCGTGGGTAAGAGCTCCACTCGGCAAGCGGTGGCTGCCTTCTTGGATGCTGGTCGTCAAGGTTCAGGGGTGCGAGCTTCGGCTAAAAACTATAACAACGAGTTGGGTTTACCGCTCACGGTTTTTGATATGCCTGCACCGGGTCGATCGCCGCGAGCCTGGCTAAAGCTGCTGTGCAAGGCCTATCTCACTGCTCGTGGCTGGTGCAAAACAGGCGTGAATACTTTTATTTTAGAGATGGGCGCAGATAAGCCAGGTGACATCGCTCATCTAACGCAGATTGCACCACCAGACGTCGCAATTGTGACGGGCGTAACTCCCGAAGACGCCTCTTTACCGCCTATACACTTAGCTAAATACCCCTCCATTCAAGCCTTGATCGAAGAAAAAGCTACTCTGGTACGTCGAGTAAAGCCAAACGGTATTGTAGTTTTGAATGCCGATGATCCTCGGGTGTTTGCCATGCGCCATCTCACACATGTCAAAGTGCACACCTACGGGGAAACAGATGCGGCAGATATTCGCATCGTCTTGCGACAAGTAAAAACAGTCGAACGAACCTGGGGGCGCGAACCAGTCGGATTAGAGGTACATTTGCAAATCTACAATCATCGCGAGACATACCTTATTCAAGGGGTGTTTGGCCGTAGCATAGCCTATGCCTGGGCGGCAGCTGCTGGCGTAGCTGACGCGCTCGATGTTCCGCGAGACTTGCTTGAGACTGCTGCTACTCGTTTTGTCGCCTTGCCAGGCAGAACGCGGATTATTCCAGGCCGTAACGGCGTAACTATTTTTGACGATAGCTACAACGCTTCACCTGCCGCCATGCTGGCAGGACTGCGTGACTTGGGAGAGGTGATACTGGCACCGTCGCAACGTCGCATCGCGGTTATCGGAGAGATGCGCGAAATCGGCGAAACGGCATACGTCGTGCATAGAAGAATGGGCGCAGAAGCTGCCCATCTGAAGCTTGATTTTTTCATCCCCTGTGGTACATTTACGCTCGCCATGCAGGAAGGTGCGCTCGCCAATGGCATGAAAGAAGAGCAGATCGTCGTCTGTCGAGACAGTCTCGATGCCATCCCTGTTTTAGAGGCGCAACTTCGTTCTGGCGATGTGTTGTTTGCTAAAGCCTCCGAAGGCAAGCTCGATCCTCTCGGTGTACGCATGGAGCGCGTAGTCAAAGCGTTCATGGCAGAGCCGCAAAAAGCCGCCAAACTCCTCTGCCGACAAGAGGCGTCGTGGCAAAGAAAATAATAAGCCTGTTGCCTAGGCTTAATGAGGCTCGTTAGTTTAATGGCTAGAACATCCCCCTCTCACGGGGAAAATAGGGGTTCGATTCCCCTACGAGCTACCATGACAAAAGACTCCATTGGGGGAGTCTTTTGCGATTTTGCTCTTTCATGAGCAATATGCTATAGTCGCAAGTATGATTGTCTTTACACGTACTATTGAGGCGCGGATTAGGGCTTCGCTGTTCAAGGACAGAATGGTATCCATTCTTGGTCCTCGTCAGTCAGGTAAAACCACGTTGGCAAAAAAAATGATGCAAGAATACGGAGAAAAGGGGGCGCATTATGATTGCCAGCTTGCCGAAATTCGCAAGCATTTTGTTGTCGGGGAACCGGATAAACTTTTACCATTGACCAAAGGGAAACGCATCGTTGTGTTTGATGAAGCTCAGACGATTCAGGATATTGGTACGATTTTAAAAGTGTTTCATGATACATATCCAGGAGTGCAAATTATCGCCACGGGTTCATCATCATTTGATCTGGCGAATAAAATAAACGAACCGATGACTGGTAGAATTTTCGAGTTCACACTTCTTCCTCTTTCGCTCGTAGAGATTAGCGCATCGAAACATATTTCTTCGGAGGATATGTATCAGTATATGTTATACGGAACGTATCCAGCCGTCGTAGCGGAGCCTACGTTGGATCTTAAAAAAACCATCTTAAAAAATATTGCCACACAGTATCTCTACAAGGACGTATTTATCTTTGAGGCAATCAGGAACCCTCGTGTATTCGAGGATTTGCTAAAATTACTGGCGTTACAAATCGGGTCGCTGGTGTCACTGAACGAGTTAGCGACGCATTTGGGAGTAAGCCGGTCTGTGATACAGCGGTATGTACGGTTGCTGGAGCAATCATTTATTATCCGGATTGTTCACTCTTTTTCCAACAATCCGCGCACAGAGCTAAAAAAAGCGTTCAAGGTTTTTTTTCTGGATACGGGTGTTCGTAATGCCTTGATCGATATTGGATCTCCTATGGAAACCCGAGCGGACAAGGGGGCTATTTTTGAGAACTTTTTTGTGGCGGAGCTGTTTAAAAAAGGAACGCTGGAAATTTTTACGCCAGAAGTAATGTTTTGGCGAACGCGAACAGGTATCGAGATTGACATCATAGAAAAAATCGGCATAAACATTTCTGCCTACGAGTGCAAATGGAAAGAACGCGTCGTTGTGCCGTTGGTATTCAAGAAGGCGTATCCTAATGCTCATTTTGAGTGTATCACCACACAAAACATTGTAACTTATTTCTTGTCTCGTTAAATCAACGGAACGGTGAAATCAAGCTAGGTGAAGTCAAGTTACCAATGCACCACTCCTGATTCCCGGAGGGCTCGTAGGCATTCGTTAGGCGTGCTATAGCCCAAGCTCTTGCGTGGTCGGTTGTTGAGCCGTTCTTGGATGACATAGATTTGTTGATGAGAGATAAAGAGAAGGTCGGTTCCTCGTGGAAGATATTAAACCTGTTGCCATATACCCCTCACGCACAAACGTCTTGAAACAAGCCG